>JAFQPT010000278.1 GCA_017411665.1 Oscillospiraceae bacterium
AACGACGAAGGTGAGGTCATCGGCATCACCACGGCTACCTATGTGGATGGACAGAATTTGAATCTGTCTGTACCCATCGAGCATGCGGAAAATCTTTGGAGCGGTCGTCACAGAACCGGAGAGCTTGATTTGGTGAGCCATTGGAAAATGACAGGCTAATCAAACAAAAGACACCCGAAGCATTTGCTTCGGGTGTCTTTTATCTTCGCTTAAATGGAAACGTAGCAGTGCCAGTCATCTTCGTTGAAGTGCTTGATGACGGTAAAACCGTTGCGCTCGATGGCTGCGCGGACTTCGTCCTGTCTGCCTTCGATGATGCCGCTGGCGATGAAGGTGCCGCCGGGCTTCAAAAATTCCTTGACGAATGCGGACAGGGGGATGACGACGTCGGATACGATGTTTGCGGTGACGATGTCATAGCCTGCGCCCAGTGCCTTGCGCATGCCCTTGTCGGTGAGCACGTCCCCTGCCCGGATGTCGAATTGGTCTGCGGTGATGCCGTTGAGTGCGGCGTTGCTCAGTGCCACTTCGGGGGCTTTGGGGTCGATGTCGCAGCCTGCGCAGCGGTCGCAGCCCAGAATGATGGCGCCGATGCCCAGAATGCCGCTGCCGCAGCCAAGGTCGAGGACGGTCTTGCCGGGGGCTGCGACGTCTTCCAGAGCGGCCAGACACATCTTGGTGGTGGCGTGGCTGCCGGTGCCGAAAATCAGACCGGGGTCCAGCTTCAAGGGCAGTCTGCCGTTGTCGGGTACGTCTTCCCATTCGGGTACGACCACCAGCTTGCTGCCTACTTCGATGGGCTTGTAGTATTCCTTCCAGTTGTTTTCCCAGTCACTGTCTTCCACGAATGCGGTTTCGGGCATTTCGCCCAGGAAGTTTGCAACGGCATTGAGGATGCCCTTGCCTTCTTCGTCGTCGGACAGATAGAATTTGATGCGGGATACGCCCTTATATTTGTTTTCCAGTTCTTCGTCTACATAGTCCCAGTATTCGTGGTTATGCTCCAGAAAGTCCTGGAAATCAGCTTCGTCTTCCATAATCATGCCGCCAACGCCCAAATCAGCCAGTCTCCAGCTCATGATTTCGGGGTCGGTGGTGCAGTTTACAATAACTTCGATCCAGCGCATAGTTACGCCTCCTGTGTTTTGTGATAATAATTCATTGTAGCATAAGATATATAGGATGTCAAAATTGAAGCGGCAGGAGCAAACCCCTGCCCTACAAAAATCCCCCGCCCATGTGGGCGGGGGATACTATATCTATGACCGATTCAGAGATCTTTTTTTAGTCCTTAGAGTCCATAATCAGACCGTAGCCGCCGTCCTTGCGGACGTATACAACGGAGAAGGTGTCGCCTTCATTGGAGTTCTTGAATGCGTAGAAGGAGTGACCCAGCAGGTTCATCTGCAGAATGGCTTCTTCCACGGACATGGGGTCGATGCTGAAGCGCTTGTTGCGGACAATCTTGAAGTCGTCTTCCGGTTCTTCGGGGACGATGTGGATCTCGCGCTCGAATGCATCGGTACGCAGTCTCTTTTCCAACTTGGTCTTGTTCTTGCGGATCTGGCGCTCAATGGCTGCTACCGCAGAGTCGATGGATGCGCACATGTCGCTGGTCACTTCTTTTACGCGGTAGAACATGCCGTTATTCTTGATGGTAACTTCTGCGATGTATCTGCCGCGTTCGGTGCTGAATGTAACGAAGGCTTCGCTGTCCGACTTGAAATACTTCTGAATCTTGGAAATCTTCTTTTCAGCGTATTCCTTCATGGCAGGAGTAGCGTCCATTCTCTTTTCGGTGAAAGTAAACTTCATCATAATATCAGCTCCTTTGTTCTATTCGATAAGCCCCACGGGGTAGGTGGGTGGTCTTGGCCTGCTTATCCTGTCTATATTATACCACGTTTTCCCGTTTTTGAAAGCGAGATATTGCGTTTTGTCTAAAATACAGCTTTACACCCAATCGCTTGTTGTGAAAATTGTATAAACGGGAGAAAATGGTTGATTTATATGGAATACAATTGACTTTTAGCTGCGGATGGAGTATGATATATACAACGTGTTGGGAGCGCAGAAGTAAGCAAATCCTGATGCGTTTTGTCATTTTTTGGAACAAATGGACGGCTTTTTCGTCCCAATGGATAGAAACACAAATTGTGAGGTGAATAGATATGGATGCGGAAAGAACTGTACAAATATGCGTCAACTGCGGCGCAGTCATTGATGCGTATGCAAAGTTCTGTCCCGAGTGCGGATACGCCTTTGGAACAAAAGGGTTTGAAGCCCAAAAGGAACAGTCCCATGAGGAAGGCGCGGGGCAGAAGGCCAAGCGCAGCTTTGAAAACGGGATAAACGATCTGCTGCATTTCCTGGAGCAGGAGGATTATATTCCCTATGAGGATGAGGAAAACCGACTGATCGGTACAAAGACAGACTACTATCGCGGGAAGTTTAACGAAATGCGCATGCTGCGCCAGAAGGTCAGCCTCAACTGGGCAGCACTGTTTTTCGGTGTGTTCTGGATGCTGTATCGCAAAATGTACGGCGTGGCGGGGATTGCCATTGCCATGACGATTCTGATCGGCTTCTTCGGTCATCTGGGCAGCATTGCCAGTCTGGTGCTGACGGTGTGCTACGGCATGTTCGGCAACTATCTGTATATGATGACCATACAAAAGCGTGTGACGGACCTGCAGCAGTATGCAGAGCCTGCGCGAACCCATTATCTTGAAAAATACTCCGGTGTATCCGGTCTGGCTGTGGTCATCGGTCTGATTGTGGTGACCATCGGTACCATTCCCTATTGGATTATGATTGGGCTCAGCTTTTTGAGCTTTGTAGCAGCATTTATGTAAGGAGGAAAGAAATTGAGCAAGTATTGTGAAAACTGTGGAGCAGTGGTTATGGATGGCGGAAAGTTCTGCGAAAACTGCGGCGCCAGAGTGCCTGAAGATGTAATCGTTGAAGCTGTGGATGTGGTGATTGAACGTCCCAAGAGCTACGGCAGCCCTGCGGCGGATGCCAGAGAAGTGCGGGAACGTCTGGTTGGAACAAAGCAGGAGTACTATCTGCCTCGCTTTGAAAAGATGGAGACTTTGAATTCCGTGACCGGCTGGAACTGGGCGGCATTCTTCTTCAGCACCATATGGATGATGTACCGCAAAATGTATGTCTTCGGCGGCGCAGTGTGGCTGGCAAGTAACCTGTTGTCTGCCATCGGTTTGGGTTTTCTGGGGCTGGTTATCAGCATTGCAATGGGTGTTCTGGGCAACTACCTGTATATGAAGGATATCAACAACCGCGTAGACAAGGCAATGGATATGCAGCCCGAAGAACGGGAACTGTACATTCAGAAGAACAGCGGCACCGGTTGGGTTGGCGTTATCGTTCTGTTTGCACTCTCCATGGTACTCGGCGCAATTCTTTACTGATCTCTACACAAACATAAAAAGCACCTCGTTTTGAACAGGTCCAGTAAAAACGGACAATAGACAAAAAGCCCCCTAATGTAGGAAAATGGAAGTACTACATTAGGGGGAATTGTTATGTCCGGAAGAAAAGGTATGAAACAGTATTCAGAAGAGTTTAAAGAAATAATTC
>JAFQPT010000279.1 GCA_017411665.1 Oscillospiraceae bacterium
AAATCGGGTGCATGATATGGCTTCAATGCAAACATGGTGTGACCTCCTTGGTCAGCAGTTTTTCCCATTATAATCCTTTGGCACGCAAAATGGAACCCGCAAAAACACAAATGTTTTTCACTCGTATCCGTTTTCTCGTGCTTTGCTTTCAATTCTCCCCGTAGGGGTCATACCAAACAGCTTCACATAGGCGCGGAAGAAGGAGGAGTAGCTGCGGAAGCCCACCTTGAAGCAAATGTCCGTCACCGATCCCCCTTGGCGAATCAAATCCCTCGCCGCACGCAGCCTCCTTTGGGAAATATACTCATGGATTGTCTGTCCTGTTTCACTTTTGAAGCGTCGCATCAAGTGGTATTTACTCAAAAACGCTATGTCTGCAATCTCATCCACGCTCAGCTCTTCCGCGAGATTGGCATCTATGTATTCCACTGCTGCCCGAATCCTCTCATCGTCGGGTGCCACAGGTCGGGGCATACTGCCTTCTCTGCTGTCAAAGTACCGTCCGATTTCCGCCACGAGACGCAGAAGCATTCCCTCGCTGACAGGGATTTTCCCGAATCCGTCCTCTGCAAGCTCTCGCTCCAGCTCCAGTGCCAGCGAAAACAATCGGTCTGCCGCCTCCTTTTCACATCGCAGCACATGACCTCGCTCTCCCGAAAACACCGACTCCAAATTATCCCGCTCATCGGAGTGACTGCGCAGAAAGGCAGGGTCAATGTAAATGATAATCCGTTCATACGGGAGGTCAGGTGCAAACTCGGGCCGATGGACGCATCGGCTGCCCAGCAGCACCAAATCCCCGGCCTGCAGACTGTAGCGCTGTCCATCTGCCACATAGCCGCCGCTGCCCGAGCAGAGCATCAGCAGCTTGCAGAATTCGTGGTAATGATAGTCCACCTGCACTCCTGCGGTATCGTTCAGATGAAACAGGCGAAATTTCTCCAGCAAATACCCTCTTTTTTCAAATTCCTTGCTCATATCGTATTTCTCCTTAGCATCTTTTGCAAACATCATAGCATATTATGCATTTACTTTGCAAGAATTGCTCCATATAATAGAAACAGAATCAATTCAGCGGAGGTACGTACATGACTCGCTTTCTGAAAAACAACGGATTTTTGATTTTCATGCTCACAGGCATCATTGCAGGCAGTATTACAGGCGCAGTTTGGCCCAATGCCATGGTGTTGGAGCCTCTGGGTACGGTATTTATCAATCTGATGTTCTGCATCGTGGTCCCCATGGTATTCTGCTCCATCGCATCTGCCATTGCCAATATGCCCAGTGCGCAGAGAGCAGGCAAGGTCATGGGCGTCACCGTAGCGACCTTCATGGTCACTGCAGCCATTGCTGCAGTCATCATGTACGCAGTCTGCCGTGTATTCCCTGTGGTCACAGGGCAGTACGACATGGTGGAAGGCGAAATCGGCAGCACACTGGGTCTGGCTGACCTCATCATCAATTTCTTCACCAAGCCCGACTTTGCCGAGCTGTGGAGCCGTAGAGCCATTCTGCCTCTGATTGTCTTTGCAGTTCTGTGCGGTTTTGGGGTACAGCTCAACGGTGGCCCCGAAACGCCCACCGCAAAGCTGTTGGAGGACATGACAGGTGCCATTATGAAGACAGTCAAAATCATCACCTACTATGCTCCCATCGGTTTCTTCGGTTTCTTCGCCACTCTGGTCGCCACCTACGGCCCTCAGCTGCTGGGTGACTACGGCCGCGTACTGCTTGTTTATTACGGACTGTGCTTTGCATATATGATTGTGTTCTTTCCCATTTACGCCCGTTTCGGCGGCGGTAAAGGTGCTGTAAAGGTGATGCTGGCTCATCTGCTGAAGCCTGCGGCAGTGTCCTTCGGCACCTGTTCCAGTGTGGCAACCATCCCCACCAACATGGAAGCAGCGGAGTCCACAGGCATCTCCAAGGACGTCAGCAACATTGTACTGCCGCTGGGCGCCACCATGCACATGGACGGTTCGGCTATGGGAGCCATTATCAAGGTTGCATTCCTGTTCGGTCTGTTCGGCATGGACTTCACAGGCGGTCAGGCAATCATTGCCATTTTCGTAGCGGTGCTGTCCTCGGTTGCCATGTCGGGCATTCCCGGTGGCGGCGGTACGGGCGAACTGGTGCTGTGCACCATCTTCTTCCCCGACCATCTGGCCATTGCCTACCCCATCGCACTGGCGCTGGGCAACCTCATCGACCCTCCCGCAACCATGATCAATGCCGCAGGAGACTATGTGGCGTCCTTTATCGTGTCCCGCTATGTGGACGGCAAAGACTGGCTGCAAAAGCAGCTGAACAAATAACAGAAAGCCTCTCCTTTTGGAGAGGCTTTTCTATATCTTTATATCTTACAAATTTCGTACTGCATCCCATGCGCTGTGGACAGCATGCAGGATTTTCCCTGCCTTGGCAGCATCCCCGATGACGGTCACAGGGACAATCGCTTCCAATTCCGCTGCCTTGTCCCCGGTGGGGTCATACCCCAGTGCCAGCAGCACGGTATCACATTCAATGATGTGTTCCTCGTCCCCCGTGGTGACAGTCGCTTTGCAGCCGAATACATCGCCTTCCACAGACTTCAGTCGAGTACCGCTGAGGAAGTTGACCGTAGACTTTGCCATCAAATCCTTCAGCAGGTCATCGTTCATTTTGAAGCCTGCCCGTGCGGGGAAGGCTCTTGCCACAGCGGTTACGGTATGTCCCATCTTATCCAGATGCAGTGCCGTTTCCGTGCC
>JAFQPT010000280.1 GCA_017411665.1 Oscillospiraceae bacterium
CAGTAATCCTTTTCATCTGTATCCCACCCTTCATCAGCGTTCATTCTATCTGATTCTATGTTACATAAAATTTTGCTTTTTTACCACGAAAAATATTTTCTTTCCGAAAAATTTCCAACATTTTCAGATTCAGTAAAAGGAACTCCACAAAATACATTTTTTTGTTGCTCAAAAACGCAAATCGTTAGTATTTATAGAGATTTTGGCGCGTATTTGAAACTATTATAGTTTATCATTTGACAATGTAGAGGTATGCCCTCACGCGGAAAGAAAAGGTAAAATCAAGGAAGAAATTAAGAGGTTTGCAAAAGATATGGAAATGAAAATCCCCGGAACCACAGACGTAAAGAATCTGCGCCACTTCAACATTTACAACAAGAGCACCGTTCAGTTTGAACCCACTTTTGTTTCCACCGGCCGTCAGATCGAGTCCATCGCAAACACCAAGCCCAACGAAATCGCAATCATTGAAATCAACAAGGAAGACACCTGCGTCAAGACCATTACCTGGAGAGACCTGTACATCAAGTCCAACCAGCTGGCATGGCTGTTCAAGGAACAGGGTGTCACCGATAAATCCACCGTCATGGTTTGCCTGCCCAACACCATCGGCAACATTCTGTGCGCATACGCAGCATGGAAGAACGGTGCATGCTACATGCCCGTAGCCCCCCGCTCCACCGACGAAGAAATCGACACCTTTGCCGATATGGCAAAGCCCCAGATTCTGGTCTGCGACGGCTACCACCCCGCAGCATACAACTGCTTCACCGAAAAGCAGCTGCTGGAACGTCTGGGTGCCTACTCCGAAAAGATGCCTCCCGACTGCCTGGCAATTCCCTGCCGTGCGCAGACCACAGGCGGCTCCACCGGCAAGCCCAAGCTCATTAAGATTAAGCGTCCCGCAGGCGAATCCGACGAATCCCTGATGAGCTGGTTCTACATGACCGGTCAGTTCTTCGGCTGCCGTCAGCTGGTTTGCGGCCCCATGTTCCACTCCGCCCCCTGCTCCGCAGCATTCTCCGGTCTGAACTGCGGCAATCTTGTTGTTATGCCCAACAACTTCAAGCCCATCGCCATCGAACGCTACATCAAGGAATACGGCATCGAATGCGTACAGATGGTTCCCACCCTCATGCACCGCATGCTGAAGCTGGACAGCTTCAATAAGGACGACTTCAAGACTCTGAAGGCACTCAGCCACACCGGCGGCTACTGCAGTCCCGAGCTGAAGGAAGCATGGATCGACATTCTGGGCGCAAAGAACGTCTATGAAATCTACTCCATGACCGAAATGATCGGCATGACCGTCATCCGCGGCGACGAATGGCTGAAGCACAGAGGCTCCGTCGGCAAGCCCTACGGCGGCTGCAAGATTGAAGTCCGCGACGAAAACGGCAACGTTCTGCCCGCAGGCGAAGTAGGCGAAATCTTCATGACTCCCTCCGGCGGCTATCTGGAAACCGAATACGTCGGTCGCGAACAGCTGGACGATTCCGGCAAGGGCTTCCGCTCCGTTGGCGACATGGGCTATCTGGACGAAGACGGCTACATGTACTTTGCTGACCGCCGCAGCGATATGATCGTCACCGGTGGTGAAAACGTACTGGCAGTGGAAGTGGAAAACACCTTCCTGCAGCACCCCGACATCGTGGACATGGTTGTTGTCGGTATCCCCGACCCCGAATGGGGCCGCCGCATCCACGCTGTCATCGAAGCAAAGCGTGAAATGAGCTACGACGAATTCCGCCGCTACGGCTGGAAGTTCATGCTGCCCTTCAAGGTTCCCAAGACCATCGAATACGTCGACGCACTGCCCCGCAAGGACAGCGGCAAGCTGAACCGCGCAGCACTGG
>JAFQPT010000281.1 GCA_017411665.1 Oscillospiraceae bacterium
CCCCAACGCTGTGCCTCACATCAGCCTCAACGAAGCGGACCTGTACATGGAAATGTTCGTCAACGGCTCCGTCATTCGCGGCTTGGCGCTGTACAGCGACATCCGTGATGTGGAAGTGTTCGGCTCCGTTCGCTCCACCCGTCTGATGTTCAACGAAATCGTGGAGCACTATGACGCGATTCTCATTCACTCCGGTGCGGCCACCAGCATCATCAATGACTACCAGCGCCGCGGGATTGATAACTTCAACATTGACCAGTGGGCAGTCAAGAACGCAGGCACCTCCTATCGCGACAAGGAATACAAGCGTGACTACGAAGCCAGTCTGTTCGGTTTGGGACAGGGCTGCTATGACTATGCAGCAGCACAGGGCATGAATCTGACCCAGCCCGCTGACAAGAGCTACGGTCTGGAATTTACCGATGAAGGCACTCCCGCAAGCGGGGAAGCAGCCTCTCTGGTCAGCCTCACCTTTAAGTGCAACGGCTCTTCCAAGCTCACCGAGCTGAAGTACGATGCAAATCTGGACAAGTACGTATATTGGCAGTATGTGCAGGAAATGCGCGACCAGATCACCGATGAGCCCGAAGCCTTCACCAATGTGATCATCATGAACACCGACATCAAGCTCAGCGGCATGTATCATACCACTCAGTTTACCGAAGGCGGCGACGGCTGGTATGCATGCGGCGGCAAGCTGATTCCCATCCGCTGGAGCTGCGCAGGGGACTTTGAGCCCTTTGTGTTCACCACTGCGGACGGGGAAACCCTGCAGCTGGAACGCGGCAACACCTACATCGGCATTTGCCCCATCGGCAGCGAAATTATTTGGGAATAATTATATAGTAAGAGACGGCTATTTGCCGTCTCTTTTTTATGAGCGTGATGGATGGCAAAGTTAAAATAATTCATTCAAAAATAATGCAATTCCTCATCACCTGTGCTATAGTATTTCTATTGATAGAGAAAAGGGGAGTGTCCCTATGAAAGAATATATTGCAATGCTGCTCATCGGCTTTCAGCTCCTCAGCGGCAGTCTGGGTGCAGGTACCGACCCCAACGTCAGCAGCGTAAATTCCACGCCCACGCTGACCATCGAGCCCGACCCCAAGTTTGAAAATCCGCTGAACGGCGAAATCATTGAAGAGCCCTACACAGGACGCATCTTTGCCTCCACCATTAGCAATGTCTATGAAGCCATTCCCCACGCAGGAGTCAACGACGCGGACATTGTCATGGAAATGTACGTCAACAACTCCGTTGTCCGTTGTCTGGCACTGTACAGCGATTTGTCGGGAGTCAGAATGGGCGGTGTGCGCTCTGCGCGCCTGATGTTCCATCAGCTGACGGAAATGTATGACATGGTGCTGCTGCACTCCGGCGGATCCACGCAGGTCATCAATGACGCCAAGACCCGCGGCTTCGACCAGTTCAACATCGACTCCTGGGACACCAGAAGCTATAAGACCTCCTACCGCAACACAAGCGGCGGCCGTAAGTACGAAAACTCTCTGTTTGGCAACGGGGACAACATTGTGGCCTACGCAGCGGCAAAGGGGATGCGTACCACCCAGCCCGAGGGCATGGATTACGGTCTGGACTTCACCGATGAAGGCACTCCCGCAAACGGGGAAGCGGCATCCACAGTGAACATCAGCCTGCGGTTTGACAAGTCCCGCAAGGACACCGTCATGAAGTACAATGCGGATTTGGACAAATACGAATTCCACCAGTACAATCGCAAGATGGTAGACATCCTCAGCGGTGAGACGGAAGCCTTTAAAAACGTGATCGTCATGAATGCGGACATCTACCTCAACGGCAAGTACCAGATGGCGCACTTCACCAGAGGCGGCGACGGCTGGTATGCCTGCGGCGGCAAGCTGGTGCCCATCACATGGACCTGCGCAAGCGACAAATCTCCCATCGAATTCTTCAATGCGGACGGCACTCCTCTGGAGCTGGAGCGCGGCAACACCTACATTGCCATTGCGCCCAAGGGCAGCGTCATCGAATGGGAATGACATATTATATAATGTAGAGGCGGACAGCGGTCCGCCTCTTTTCTGTTATAGCAAATCTGTCTGTCATTCTGAGGATGCTTGCATCCGAAGAATCTCAAAAACAAGGCCGGGTCAAGCCTGCTTGTACGTTTGAGATCCTTCGGTTTCGCTTCGCTCTCCTCAGGATGACAAAGTGCGATGGAAATCGAAGAATATCTCGTTGCTGCGGGACAAAGTACAAAAGAAACAATACCGAGCGTACCTTATGATGTGGTAGATGCTTTGTAGGGACCGGCGTCCTCGACGGTCCGTTATGATTGTAAGAAAAACCGCAGGGTGTGGGTGCGGTGAACGGATGGAGGCGAGCCGCGTTCGTCCGCAGATGCGTACAGCCCTCCTATACGAACGAATCTACACGATTATGTGAGATGTTACCAACGA
>JAFQPT010000282.1 GCA_017411665.1 Oscillospiraceae bacterium
CAACATACTGTGCCTGCTCTTCGCCGACTTCGAACATCAGCCAGCCGTCCTTGCGAAGTACGGACTTCCATTTTTTTACGATGGCGCGATAGAACATGTAGCCGTCGTTTCCGCCGTCCAGTGCCTCCAGAGGCTCGAAGTCTCGGACGGAGGAGTCCAGTGTCAGTACTTCCATAGATTTGATGTAAGGGGGATTTGACACGATGAGGTCAAATGTGCCGATATTGGCAGGGGGGACCTGCAAGGCATTTGCCTTCACGCAGGAAACTCTTGCGCCCATGGTATGCTTCATCACATTGGAGCGGGCAACACGCAGAGCTTTGTCGCTCATATCCACCATGACGATGCGGGACTGAGGAAGGTTAACGCCCAGGGCGCAGCCGATACAGCCGCTTCCGCAGCACAAATCCAGAATACGGGGAGCGGGATTTTGCGGGGTGATGGTATCCAGTGCCTCCTGCACCAGCACTTCCGTGTCGATGCGGGGGATGAGTACGTCACCTGTTACATTCAGCTCCAGACCGTAAAAATCCCAGGTGCCCAGAATATAGGCCAGAGGTTCACCGTCCTTGCGGCGCTGCACCAGCTGATTGACTTTGCGTTCGATTTCATCGCTGGCATACAGCGTGAAGTCTCTGACCAGCTCGCTTGTGGTCTTGCCGCAGGCGAATGCCACCAGACTGCGGGCTTCCATATTGGGATTTTCGCTGCCTGCCGCACGCACAGCATTGCGGGCATCAATACACAACTGATTATAAGTCTTCAAGGCGGTACCTCGTTTTCTTTCTCTGAGTTGAAAATCACCAGCTGTCGGCACCCTTTTCCTCAGGGATGACCAGCTCCAGCGCACGGATGGCAACTTCAATCATGTCGTCATCGGGCTCGTTGGTGGTGATTTTCTGAATCATTCTGCCGGGCCAGGACAAAAATCTTGCCAGCAGATTGTCATGCGCGCCTACCCAGCGGTTGATTTCGAAGGTCACACCGATGACCAGGGGCAGGATCAGGAATTTGATCAGAATACGCAGGGGAGTACTTTCCACGCGGATGAACGCACCTGCGATAATGCTGATGATAATGACAACGAACATGAAGCTGGTGCCGCATCGGGGATGCAGACGGGACTGGGGACGTACGTTTTCCACAGTCAGCTCCAGCCCTGCTTCGTAGCAGTAGATGCTCTTATGCTCGGCACCGTGGTAGGCAAACACACGGGCGATTTCGGGCATCTTGGCACACATGGCCATGTAGCAGAAGAAAATTACCAGCTTGGCAATACCTTCCACCAGAGTACGGGCATAGAAGTTGTCGCGGATTGCGGGAATCAGACCGCCCAAAAATGTGGGCAGGATCAAAAACAGCAGCATGGCGAGACCAACGCCCAGGACCATGGCCACACCGATGATCAGCTTTTGTGCGATTTCGGCGGGAAAGTGCTTTTCAATCCACAGGTCAAGCTTATCGGGCTCACCCTGCATATCTTCGGGCAGCAGCTCGGCGGAGTAGGTCAGTGCCTTCATGCCGTTTGCCAGTGAGGTGAACAGTGCCACAGCACCGCGGATGATGGGCCAGCCGCAAATGGGATATTTGTCTTTGAGAGGGTGGATGTCCTCTACTTTTTCTACCAGACCTTCTGCGGTGCGGCAGACAATGGCCTGCTTGTCGGGGCCTCGCATAAGGATGCCCTCCATCAGAGCCTGACCGCCGATGGATGTGCGGAAGGGGGCAGATTGGGTTTGCTTGTTCATGAGTACCTCATTATTGCTTGGGTTAGATATTTGCATCGCTGACAGGCAGCATGACGGTCACAATGAGGCCGCCGCCTTCAGCGTTGGAAATCAGCAGCTCGCCGCCGTGACGGGTGATGATTTCGTCGCAGACTGCCAGTCCGATGCCGTTGCCGCGGACGTGGGAGCTGCCTTTGAAGAATTTTTCTTTTACGTGGGCGATTTCGTTTTCGGGGATGCCGGGGCCGTGGTCGCGGAACATTACGGCAATGCGCTCCTGATTGTACTTTACACCGATGTCTACGGTGTTGCCGCCTCCGCGGGCATACTTGGCCGCATTGTCCAGAATGTTTAGAAATACCTGACGCAGACGCTCGGGGTCACCGTTGATGAGCGGCACCAGACCGTCGGGCATATGGTAATTGACCTGCATGTTTTCCTTGCGCAGCAGATCGCTGTATGCCAGCATCGCGTCTTCCAGCTCGGCGGTGATGTCCACGGTTTCCATGGTCAGTTTGAAACGGCCGTCCTGAATACGGGTGAATTCCAGCAGGTCATTGACCATGTTGGTCAGTCGGCCTGCTTCTCTGCCGATGATTTCCAGACCGCGGCGGGAGTCGCCTGCGATATTTTCGTCAAACAGCATGGTTTCGCTCCAACCGGTGATTGCGGTCAGAGGCGTACGCAGCTCGTGAGAGACAGAGGAAATGAATTCGGACTGCACCTTTTCATATTCGCAGATTTTGACAGACATATGGTTGATGGCATCGGTCAGCTCACCGATTTCATCTTCCCCCTGCTTGGGAGCCTGCAGACCGTAGCCACCGTCGGAAATCCGCTCGGCCAGCTCTGTCAGTGCTACGATGGGGTCGCGCATATCCAGCGCAAACAGCAGATTGGAGACTACAATAAGGCCTGCCGCAATGACCAGAAAGCACAGTGCCA
>JAFQPT010000283.1 GCA_017411665.1 Oscillospiraceae bacterium
CATCGTCTGGATGCAGGACGTAACGGGGATTGACAATCTGTTGCTGGAAACCATCCGTGCCACAGCCGAGGAATACCGGACTCCTCCTGTGACACCATCTCCCTCGATTACTCCCACACCATCCGAGACTCCCACACCGTCCGAGAGTCCCGTACCCTCCGAGAGTCCCACACCGTCCGAGAGTCCCGCACCCTCCGAGACTCCCGTACCCTCCGAAACTCCCGCACCCTCCGAGACTCCCGCTCCCTCCGAGAGTCCCGAGCCCTCTGAGACTCCCGAGCCCTCTGAGACTCCCGAGCCCTCCGAGACTCCCGCACCCTCCGAGAGTCCCGTACCCTCTGAGACTCCCGTACCCTCCGAGACTCCCGAGCCCTCCGAGACTCCCGCTCCCTCCGAGACTCCCGAGCCGACTCCCTCCCCTGTCATCACCGTGCAGGATTATTACGTGGTTTTCAAAGTCACAGAAGACAATCGGGCAATGGGAACGCCCACCTTGTGGCAGGGGATGCATGTATACGGTGATTTGGAAAGAGGCTTCTATTTCCGCTTCTTCGATGCCTCTGCCCTTCCCGACCACACCGTAACGCCTCCCGAAGAAGAGCCTCCCGCAGAGTCACCCAACAGTGGCTTCACCGCTGCCCAAATCGCGCAGATGCGTGCCCAGCAGGAAAAACGGATTCGCGAGCTGCAGCTGGACATCCGCATGGCAGAAGCAGAATACAAGCTCATGAAGCTGGAGCTGGACGACGGGAAAATTTACGCGGAAATCAATGGCACTGCGGTGTCGGTACTGACCGAAGAGGAAGCAAAGGACGGGTCCCAGCCGCTGATTAAAATCTCAGACGGCGGCAGCTTCTTCGTTGACGGCAGCATCAGTGAGCTGGAAAAGGACAAGCTGCAAATCGGGCAGGAAGTCATCATCAACGACTGGAACACCGGCATGGAATACGTGGGCACGATTCAGTCCGTCGGCGACTTCCCTACCACAGGAGAAGGATGGAACGGCATGGGCAACCCCAATGCCTCCTTCTACCCCTTCCGCGTAAAAATTGATGGCAGCGCCGACCTGCAGGCAGGCCGTTACGTCAGTGTCAAATACTCCGCCGCAGGTGCGGAAAACGGCATCTATCTGGAAAATCCCTTCATTCTCACCGAAGGCGGCAAACACTATGTGTATGTCATGGGCAAAAACAACCGTCTGGAAAAGCGGGCTGTTACCACGGGCAAATCCCTGTGGGGCAACTACACCCAGATTTTCAGCGGTGTGACTGAGGATGATTTGATTGCATTCCCCTACGGCAAGCACGTCAAAGACGGTGCTCCCGCAGTGGAAAGCGACATCTCCACGTTGTATGAATACTAAGGAGGCAGCTGCATGAAAGAAAACATCAGACTGGCCTTCCAAGGCATTTGGGGACATAAAATGCGCTCCGTGCTGACTATGCTGGGCATCATCATCGGTATCGCCTCCATCATCACCATTGTTTCCACCATTCAAGGCACCAATGAACAAATCAAGGAAAACCTCATCGGTGCAGGCAACAATGTCGTTACCGTCCAGCTGAATCAAAACGGATATGTCTATGACATGAGCTGGAATCCCGTACCGAGCGGCATCCGTACTGTCCGCGACGAAACCGTGGAGGAGCTGAAAACCATCCGCGGTGTGGAACAGATTTCCATCTATACGGGACGGCAGTATGTGGAACAGCTGTATTATCTGAACACCCAGTTCAATGGCGGTGTTTACGGCATCGACAAAAACTATCTGAACGTCTACGGCTATCAAATCAAAAGCGGACGCGGCTTTACCGAGGAAGACTATCGACTGTGCCGCAAGGTCGTGCTGGTGGATACCAACACCGTCACCAACCTCTTCGGCGGCATGAGCCCCATCGGCAAATCCATCGAGCTCAAGGGTGATGTGTTTACCGTAATCGGTGTGGTAGCCCTGTCTGAGGAATTTGCCCCCACCATTAACTCCCTGCAGGATTATTACCTCTACGCCAATACCTCCTCGGGCAGTGTATATATGCCCGACCGCACATGGCCCACCGCGTTTCTGTTTGACGAGCCTCAAAGTGTCGCCATTAAGGTGGAAAACACAGACGCCATGACCACTGCGGGACAAAAGGCAGCTGACATTCTCACCGATGCACTCATTACCGCCCCCGACAGCAGTAATTTCGATTATCGCAGCCAAGATATGCTGGAGCAGGCACAGCAGCTGCAGCAGATGTCAGAAGCCACCAACACCCAGCTGATTTGGATTGCAAGCATTTCTCTTGTGGTCGGCGGTATCGGTGTTATGAACATCATGCTGGTTTCCGTCACAGAACGAACTGCGGAAATCGGCTTGAAGAAGGCCATTGGCGCAAAGAAAAAACAGATTCTCATGCAGTTTCTGACAGAATCTGCGGTGCTGACCAGTCTGGGCGGCATCATCGGTGTCATCAGCGGTGTCGTCATGGCGCAGCTGATTTCGAGTATGATGCAGATTCCCGTGTCCATCAGCGCACCTGCAATTATCATTGCGGTGGTATTTTCCACGCTGATTGGCATCGTATTCGGCATGCTCCCGGCGGTACAGGCCGCAAATCTGAACCCCATCGAAGCACTGCGCAGAAATTAACCGAAAAACAGGCCATCCTGGATGGCCTGTTTTTTACAATTTCTTAACCGCAAACCGTCGTTTCCAGTGTATAATGGAAAAGAGATATTAAAATAGAAGGAGTATGTCTATGCCGAAACTTATCACTGACCTTGCAATTATGCTGTTGACCGCAGGTGTGGTCGCCGTCATTTTCCGACGGTTCAAACAGCCTCTGGTACTGGGTTACATATTGGCGGGCTTTTTGGTCGGCCCGTTTATGCCGTATTTCTTCACCGTTGTGGACTCTCATTCCATCGAAACATGGAGCGAAATCGGCATTATTATTTTAATGTTCAGCCTCGGCTTGGAATTTAATCTGCACAAGCTGGCCAGTGTCGGCAGTACGGCAATCATCACCGCCGTCACGGAGGTATTCGGGATGCTGGTCGTCGGCTATCTGGTCGGTCAGGCATTGGGCTGGGGAATGATGGACAGCATTTTCCTTGGCGGTATGCTTTC
>JAFQPT010000284.1 GCA_017411665.1 Oscillospiraceae bacterium
AATTGCGCACTCGGGGACTTTCGTGGGGGAAGTTTTACAAAATGGAGAGTAAAAATGAACGTTACAACAGTAACATTGAAGGTCGATTCGTATCAAACCCAAAACACGGTTCTTTTTAACGGAAAAACCGTGCAGGGGCGAAACAAGACGCAGAATTGTCGGCACAAGGCAATTCTCGATTGCGTTGATGATTTTTTCGACTCGGTTTATAACGAACTAAACGATAGTTTTTATCTATGTATCTGCGGCAACCCTTTTGAGCAGGCACTTTTGCGCTTAGAAGCGAATGCACGAAAAACCGTCAGCGGATTTTCGGTCGGGACGCAAAGCTTTGAATGGTCCACGACTGCACGCTTGAAATATTTGCAAGAGCGATTGGGGGCTGCCGCAAGAGAGAAGACGGTTCCTGTGTGTATTGCGGGGAATGTAAGCGTGAGCCTTCCCAATTATCCGCTGTTAAAGTTTGTAACCACCTCTGCAACGCCCAAGCTCATCGTGTCTGACAGCCTGTACGAAATAAAAGGCTGGCTGGAAGACGAGGAGTGCGAGCCTGTGGCGTTCCTTGTGGGCGGCGAAAGCCAAAAGGTAAACAACACGTATATCATCGGATGTAATGAAAACAACGTTGATGAAATGGTGCAGGCATATCTGGAAAACTGCTATATCAATCCTTGTATCAAAAAAATCCTTGCCGAAAGCGGCATTGATTATGATGTTCATTCGGACCCAAAATTGATTTTGGCAACCCAGACCGAGCCGTATTTTTACATGGACGCCGAAAGCAAAGAAGTACAGCTATTTTGCAAGGACCGTTTTGCGCTCGGGGTACACTCTGTTTCTTTGGATGAAAACGGAGAGGTTGTTTGTGACAGCCCTGATGACCTTGCAAAGCTTGATTGTGCGGTCGACGACAAACCTGTTAGCGGCAGCGCGTCTTCGGTTGTGGTGCGGGATGCATTTGATTTCAGGCAAATCATTGCAGAGGTCGAAGGCACCTGCAAGCTTGACTTCTTTTTTGAAGACAATATTCCTCTGTTTACCGCAGTTGTTACGGTCAAAGCGCATAATTACATACATACCATTCAATCCGAAATTAAGTTTAAGGGGAAAGCGGTATCTCGGTGGAAACTTAAGACCCCTTATGACATCGTATCAACTTACGAACCCTTGGATGCTGAGGACCGCAATGACATTGTCTATAAATCTTCCGACACCTCTGTAGCGGAAGTGCGTGACAATCAAATTGTCATTCTTGAAGATGGCACATTCACGCTCACAACCGAGACACCTCATATGAGCGTTGAACGCGTATACACGGTTGAAAACGCCGTTGTAGACTCTATGTGCTTGTGCGATTGGCCGCACGATGGAAAATTGCGAGTAGGAGCGCGATTTAAAACAGAAGTCATCATTGCTCCGGAAGAGGCAAACTGGTCAGGCTTCGAAGTTCACATCCTCAAAGGAAGAGATTGTTTTTCCGTCTCGTATTTGCCCGACTCATATGTGGAAATCACCGCAAAGAAAAAAGGGAGTTGTACACTTGAATTTGTTTCAAAGGACAACCCCGATGTTCGCTGTATTCACGATTTTGACATCGTGGACGATACAACCAGAAAACCTTTGTTTTCTAAACTTGGCAAATGGTTATTTGTCCCCGCGGCTCTTATTTCCCTTGTTGTGATGGTTCCTACAAGATTTATCGTTGCTTCTGTTTGCGTTGCAGCAATCGCGTCTTTTCTCTGCATAGTGGGTTTGATACGCAGAGAAGAAAAAGCCAAACAGACCTTGTTAATCTCGATTATTTTGTATATTCTCTTTGTGTGCGGATGCATGGCTTTGTTTGGGGGACGCATTTTTTCCATGGATGAATTGTCGAAAACCTCGTATGAAAACCTCCTCAAAGAAGCTGAGACGCAAATCACAAAAGCGACGTTTATCGAAGATGTTTTTATGGGTGATGACGAACATTGGGAAGTGCAAGCCGATACTGTAGAATACCTTGGCTATTTCTTGCTCGTGGACGAAAAGCCCCTTTCGCTTGATAATACGTTCTCTTGCGTTTATACTGCAGACTGCGTAAATCCCAATTTGGGCGAAATCAAAACGTTTTATATTGTGGGCACCTTTTCAAATGTTCGCTCGGTATTTAAAGTAATAGCCGAATACGATGCTATGGAACTATCCCATTACCATTCATTTGCAGATGCGGCAGACGGTTTGCTTAAATACCGCGAGACGAGTTTTTCAAATACGTTTCTTGACGACAATCTATGGAGCGATTATGTGGATTCCGCAAACGATATTTCGGCTGATGACATGGATTTTCTTATAGAGCGTTGTTTGAGCACAGCCGAGGACCCCGAGTTGGAATTCATCACCGCATATTTGTATCTGAGCGACGACGTTCAAAAGACAACGCGTAATAATTTATACCTTTGCTTTGCAAAGGATATTGAAAAAGAAAACAGTGATGAAGTTATGACATACTACTATACTTACCGTTTGGATAACTTGATGCTATCAAAATCTGTTCTTATTTTGGATGATGTTGTTTTTGATAAGCATGCACCTGCGCTAAATATAGAAGATAGTATCGGTCGGGAACTTAGCAAGCTTATTGAACTTGTGCATCGCTATCAGCCAAGCAACAGCGAAATCTCATGCACAAGTGAGTAACTAATGATATAGCTACGGTAGAGCATTTTCGCAGTTATAAAAGGTTGTACAAAGCATGAAAGCAGAAGATTTTTAGCACGACGTTATATACGTCAATCAATCAAATCAAACGAATTTTAAGCACAAAGATGCCCCAAGGGGTGTCTTTGTGCTTTTTGCCGTTTCAAAAACTTTTTAATTTTTCATAGACGAAATATGAAAAACGACATTTATATAACAGAGAGATAAAAAATACAACTTTCTCGGGAGGTGAGTCCGATGGGTAGTGTGGATTGCGATGCAGCCAAGCGTTGCGGCAAGGCGTCACGCCGAGCCGCATCTACAAAACAAATCATAGAAAGGAAAAAATCAAATGAAACGATTTTTCAGACTACTCGCGACCCTTTTAAGCATCGCTCTGTTCATTTGTGCCGTGCCGCAGTCGGTTCTGGCGCAGATTGGCGACCTATTGGACGAAGAAACCGCCACCCAAACGGAGACCTCTTCTCCCGAAGTCTACGTGCTCGGTGAGGTCATCGAAAACCGCACCGAAACAACCAAAACCTTCCGCCTGTCCGATGGCAGTTTCATCGCCGCGGACTACGGAAAAACCGTCCACTACGCTGACGAAAGCGGCGCATGGACGGATTACGACAACACTTGGCAGTTTGCCGATGCCACGGCAGACGAGGACATAGCAGGCTATGAGAACAAAGATGCCGATGTCCGCATCAAGCTGGCGAACAACTCCAATTCCAACAACTTGCTCAAGCTGACGTTCGGCGATTACAAGGTCAGCATGCATTTGGTCGATGCCGACAAGAGCAAGGCGCTGGAGCTTTACCCCGCGATGGAGAAGCCCGAAGGCAACGACATCGACGCGGCTTCGACCTTGCGTAAGTTTTCGGCAGGCGCGATTTACAAGGACATTCTGCCCGACGTGGACCTGGAGTACATCATCTCCGGCGGAACGGTCAAAGAAAACATCATCATCAAAGACGCTTCCGACAGCTATACATACACCTTTGAGCTCAAGCTGCACGGCTTGACTCCGTCTGTGGATACCGACGGAAACATTCTTCTGCAGGACGAAATGACGGACGAAACACAGCTCATCATTCCCGCAGGCTACATGTACGACGCAAACGGCGCGTACTCCGACGCTGTCACGTACAACATCACGCATCAAAACGGCAAGAAATACACCCTGACCGTAACGGTCGACGCCGACTGGGTCAACGCCGATGAACGTGCCTTCCCCGTAACGGTTGACCCGACGGTAGAAATTGGTGATGCCTCCGACGACAATGTAGACGATGCGTATGTTCGTCAAAGTACACCCACCACATCATACGCTTCGTCCAACGACCTCTATATCGGATACAGCTCCACTAAGCAATTGACGCGCGCATACATCAAACCCAATACTTTGCCACCCATCCCCGACTCCGCTGTCATCGTTGATGCAAAAGTGCGCCTTTTCCGCCATTCCGAATCAGACTTGAATGACACATATAGCGGAACCGCCAATGAATTACTTTTAGCAGCGCGAAAAGTAACATCGTCGTGGACAGCAAGTAGCTTGACATGGAATAATCAACCTACGGTCAGCAGTACGATTTTGGACTATAACACAATAGAAAGAAACTCTGACGGAAACTACTACAACTGGGATATCACATCAGTCATGCAGGAGTGGTATAGCAGTAACGTTTATTACGGTATCGCCATCTATCCGGTTACAGAATATGCAGGCGACGGAAACTATGCAGAAGCAGGTTTCTATGCAACCAATTATAACGGCATTCTTCGAGACAGCACTCGTCCCGTCTTTAATATCCACTACCGCGATACAAAAGGCCTGGAGAGCATCTGGACCTACTCATCCCATAGCGTAGGAAGCGCAGGAACGGGCTATGTCAACGGATTTAACGGCAACCTCGTGTTTGTGCACGACGACATGACGACGCAAGGCTCGATTCTTCCCATCACGGTCAGCCATGTGTATAACAGTTTCATGGCAGGAAAAGAGTTTACAGCGAATTCTGCAGATGTAAATGCACCCATCACCACCAATAACGTAAGCATGTTTGTGGGCAAAGGATGGAAACTCAGTGTTCAAGAAACAATTGTGCCTGTTATAATTCCCGATAACGGCCTCATTCTTGAGGATACATGGTATGTCTACAATGACTCTGATGGAACAGAGCACTATTTCTATCGTAAGTCAACTATGCCTACGGGGGAATACTACAGCGAAGACGGAAACGGATTGAAATTGAATGTCATCTCTTCCGATACCATCACGATGCTGGACGACTACGGCAATCGCAAATTCTTCTCAAATGGCGTATTGCGAAGCATAACCGATGTATACGGAAATGTCAAAACCTTTTCTTACTCTGCCAACCGTTTACTTTCTATACAATACAAACCGACGGGCGAAACGAGCTACACTCAACAACTGAGCTTCGGATACAACACCTCGGGAACGCTCAAGCAGATTGTTAACGCATATAACGACGATGAAAAGATTACGTTCGAATATTCGACTGCTTACAACGGAACCGTCTTGTCAAGTGATTCGAGTGGCTATTTGCGTAGAATCATCTATCATAATGACACCACCCAATATATCCTCGCGGAATACACCTACAATTCCGACGGGACACTAAAGACAGCCAAAGATTGCGACACGGGATATACCGTCGAATATTCTTACTCCAACTATTCAGGGAGCAAGCGTGTTTCCTTGGTGACTGAAAAAGTAGGGACTACCACGGGACAGAAAATCGGTTTTAGTTATCAAACGCACCGCTTTGATGTCCAAACCAGCGGCTTAGACGACGTATATAACACAAGCGACGACATTATCACAACCGTAATGTTTGACCACTTTGGTAGAGCGGTGTGCTCTTATAGCACGGACCGCAATGCAAACATTGTACACGGAACATCTTATGCCGAATACACCGACCACCTTCTCGGTTCTAAGAGCAACAACAAGGTCGAGGTAGAGGCTTTAAAAGGCATCACGAACGAAAACCTTATTGCAAACGGTAGCTTTGAATCCGCGGGATGGACATCCGCAAGAAGCGGAACGAATTATTCATACGCGAGGAGCACTGCATCTCCTTTTAGCGGGCTCTATTCCTATAAGCTTGCTTCGATTGCCGGTGGGACTGGTTATGTGCAAATTTCGCAAACCGTATCTGTTCCAACGGCAGGAACTTATACCCTGTCCGCTTATGTCAAAACAATTATGGTTTCGGCTTCCGCATCCGGCGGTGCATATTTGAGTCTTGATGGGACAGAAAGCGAGTATATTAGCGGCACTACAAATACAGATGTCCAAAACGGATGGCGTCGCATTCACGTAACAAAAACATTTACCACGGCTGGAAACTATACAGTTCGTCTCCGATTTGCAAACGCCAACGGCATGGCCTATTTTGATTGTGTACAGCTTGAAAAAGCCTCGGTCCCCTCGGACTATAACCTGCTTTCGGACAGCTCAGTTCGTACCTCAAACGTTTGGACAGGCAACTATACAAGTTCGACGGTAGATTCCGAGCGTTCGCATGTCGGTATCATCAACGGCTCTTGCACGGAAACGCAAAGCGCCATCCAAACTGTTATAGTAGACGCGCCGCAAACCACTACATTTATGCTTTCTGGTTGGGCAAAAGCAAACTCTGTTTTAATTCCTATACCAGGTAAATCCGATGCCGCGTATGCGGAAAACCGTAGTTTTGGTTTGTGTGCAACGCTGACGTACAGTAACGGTAGTACCGAGGCACACTACGTTGCGTTCAACCCCGACATTACTGAATGGCAGTATGCGGCAATGGCTATTGTTCCACAGACGAAAAACACTGATTTAAACGTCGAGTCGGTCACAGTCGAGGTTGTATATGAACACAACGCTAATACAATGTATTTTGATGACGTCTGCCTAATTGTCGGCCCTGCAAAAGAATATAAATACGACCCCGATACTGGCAAACTTGTGACAGCAACCGACATTGAAGGCAATAACAGCTCGCTGGATTATTATGCCGATGGCGAAGGCGGGTATGGTGAAATCGACTTAAAAAGTTACACAACCGAAACAGGCGATAAATACGAATACACCTACCACAAGCTCGCGAATGGCACAAACACCCACGATATAGAAAGTGCTGTTCGCACAGTAAACAGTATTACCCAGACGTTGACCTACGGCTACAACCAATACGGCAACATAACGTCAACCCAACTGAGCGCCACGGATACGTCAGAATCGTTCACATCGTCCACAGTCTACAGCGAACACGGAAACTTTTTGCAAAGCGTCACCGACTCGCTGGGGCACGTCACAACGTACGACTACGACACGACGACCAAGCTGTTGAAGTTCGTACTTAATGTCAACGGCAACCGCATGGGTTACAAATACGACAAACGTAACCGCACGACAAATGTTTACCTCGATGGAGACAAAGATGGCTATCCTGACACAAATGAAGCTGCCGTCGAATACCTCTACGCACAAAACCGCCTGTCGGGTATCGAAACAGCGACAACGGAATACACACTGACTTACGACACGTTTGGCAACCTCAAGACCGTCAAGGCAGGCAACAAGACGCTCGCGACGTACAATTATGCTACAAACAACGGAAAACTGTTGAGCTTGACTTACGGTAACAACGACAGCGAAACCTACACCTACGACTACCTTGACAGATTGGTAAAAGTTGTGTATAATGGAATCGCCAACAGCGGTTACGAGCTGTCTTACGATGCAAATGGAAGGCTTTTCCAAACAATCGACTACGAGGCGGGCATCACGCACACCTACGAGTACGATTCCCTCGACCGTCTCATCCGCGCATGGCAGAAAAACAGTTCCACGGGCGCAGTTATCCTTGCTGTTGAGAACTCCTACGACGCCTACGGCAGGGCAAGCGGTTCAACATATATCATCGGTGATACCACGCAAAACTACGGCATCACTTACAAAGACATTTCGGGACTGCTCGACACCTACACCGCCCCGCAAAACTCTTTCACCTATTCCTACGATAAATTTGACCGCTTGACGCGCAAACTGGGCAATGTACATTCGATACAGTATACGTACATCGCCGGAACGCAGCGCGTAAATACTTACACCATTTCGCAAGCAACCGCACAGCAAACAGAATACAAATACCTGTATGACGCGTTGGGCAACATCAGGATGATTTTCGAGAACGGGACATTTGTCCGTGGCTATTCATACGATGCCCTAAACCGTTTGACGCACGAGTCGCATATGCAGTCGGATATCGTATATGAGTATTCCTACGACAACGCGGGCAACATCCTGACCAAGACGACCAAGGTCGGCACGACGGTACAAAGTACGGTCACCTATGGCTACAGCACGTCCGAGTGGGGCGATTTGCTCACCAACTATAATGGAACGACAATCACCTACGACGCAATCGGCAACCCGTTAAAATGGCGCAATATACTATACATGGGTTGGGAAGGGCGAAATTTGGTTTGCCTTACCGAGGACATGATTGTCCATGGTGTTTTCTTTGAGTACAATGCAGATGGCATCCGTACAAGAAAAAAGCTCGACGATTACGACGGAACTACCACCACGCACGACTATATTCTTGACGGTAGTACGATTCTCAAAGAAACAATCACAAGCGGAAGTACGACAACCACGCTGTATTACTACTACGACGAGTCGGGCATCTCGGGTGTGTCGTACAACGGTACGATGTATTCCTACGTCCGCAACCAGCAGGGTGACGTTATTGGCATTATCGATTCCATTGGCGTTACGGTAGTTGAATATGAGTATGATGCGTGGGGAAATATTCTTTCTGTCACAGGCAGTTTGGCGAGCACCTTTGGTGCGAAAAATCCCTTTAGATATCGCGGCTACTACTACGATACCGAAACAGGATTCTACTATCTCAATAGCCGTTACTACGACCCGCAGGTAGGTAGGTTTATCAATGCAGATGAACCCATATTGTTAGGTGCCAACGGCGGCATCATGGGCTACAATATGTTTGCGTATTGCCTGAATAATCCTGTATGCAGAATGGATATTCTGGGGACCAATTCTGTAGCTATCTTTGATGATGATTTCGACCCGTCGGACGACGATAAAGATATCGCCGGCGGAAACATGTCAAACGGAAGTTTGGGCGGCTTTTGGAACGCTTTTTGTGGGAGTTTGAAAGATGGTCTAAATGGATTACAAATGGCATCCGGGAAACGCAACACGAACCACACGGAAAATCATCATTTGATATCTAATAAACGAAGACTGCCTGTTGACTGCCAAGAAATT
>JAFQPT010000285.1 GCA_017411665.1 Oscillospiraceae bacterium
ATTTGAATGTCCTCCCTTTGCTTTTCTTTGTGCAGTTGGCGACCGCACTTCCAGTATAAAGCAAAGGGAGTTTCTTTGTCCGCCTCATCGCCGTAGGCTTTTTTGAACCACTGGCCCAGCCAGTGGTTTTCTGTATACAAATAAAAGTGCATCCGTTGTTGGATGCTCTTTTTGATTTAGATGTTTTAAATATCGTTGACAAGCGCATATTTTCTTGCGTATTCGTCATACATTCTGCCGAAGTCCTTATTGATGGAACGGACATTGTCGGTGTAGCTGTGCATATAAATGTTTCTGTTTCTCTGTTCGATGATACGGCCTGCAACGTTGGAGCAATGGTCAGCAACACGTTCCAGATTAGTCAGCATATCGGAGAGAACAAAGCCCATTTCAATGGTGCATTCACCCTTCTGCAAACGGATGATATGGCGCATACGCAGCTGTTCCTTCAAAGTATCGACCACTTCTTCCAGAGGTTCAATCAGCTTTGCTTTTTCCACGTCATTACTTGCGAATGCATCCAGAGCCAGGTCCAGAATTTCATATACCGCAGACCCCATTACTGTCAATTCTCTCTGTGCATTTTCGGAGAAGCGCAGCTTCTTCTCATACATTTCTTCAGCGGATTCCAGAATATTGACTGCATGGTCGGAGATACGTTCGAAGTCGCCAATCAGATGCAGCAGTTCTGCGGTTTCGGCACGGTCTTCTTCAGTCAAGGTATGGTTGGACAATTTTACCAGATAGCTGCCCAGCATATCTTCGTAGCGGTCCACCTTATCTTCGTCCGCACGAACCTTTTCAGCCAATTCCCGATCATACTTTCCTGCAAGTATCAAAGCATCCTTCAGACTCTGATTGGAAATCTCAGCCATCTTGCAAACCACGCGGTGGCACTGTTCCAGTGCAACAGAAGGAGTTGCCATCAGACGTTCGTCAATCATTTCGATTGCGTCTTCGTCTTCGGTATCCTTAATCACCGCATAGGCCAGCTTTTCCAGCAACCCGCTCATAGGCAGCATCAGACAGGTACACAGGATATTGAATGCACTATGTGCAACCGCAATCGTAAACTGATTAGCGGAAAGATTCAAAATCGCAGGCGCAAACGCCGCCTTCACAATTACGAATATCGTTACCCAGAATACAGTGCCGATAATGTTAAAGGACAAATGCACCAGTGCAGTACGGCGAGCATTCTTATTGGTACCGACGGAAGAAATCATTGCAGGCACACAGCTGCCAATGTTCTGACCCATAATAATGGGAATCGCAGTTGCCATAGGAATCTGTCCCGTGGAAGACAGCGCCTGCAGAATACCGACAGACGCGGAGCTGGACTGGATAATACCGGTCATAACAGCACCCACGATAACACCCATAATGGGGTTGGAGAACATAATCATCAGATTCTGGAACTCGGGTACATCCTTCAGACCGCTGACAGCATCGGACATAATGTCCATACCAAACATCAAGGTTGCAAACCCAAGCAGAATCATACCGGTATCTTTGCGCTTGGCATTGTTGCCCATATAGAAAATAATACCGATCAGACCAAGAATGGGAGTAAAGCTGCTTGGCTTCAGCATCTGGACAAACAAGCTGCTGCCGCTGACGCCGGTCAAGCTCAAAATCCAGGCAGTTACAGTGGTACCGACATTCGCGCCCATGATTACATTAATTGCCTGGCTGAGTGTCATCAAACCGGAGTTTACAAAACCAACCACCATAACAGTAGTGGCGCCGGAGCTTTGAATGACTGCTGTTACACCCAAGCCCAACAAGAAACCTGTAATCTTGTTGCTCGTAATACGAGAAAGAATTGTTTTCAGACTCTTACCGGCGCGCTTTTCCAAAGCTTCACCCATTACGTTCATACCGAACAAAAACAGGCATACACCGCCTATCATAGTCAAAAAATCAAAAACGCTCATAATCTACCCTTTCAATCTCTCACTTTTTATGCGATTAAAATCGCACTTTGTTAAATTCTACCATGATACTGTAAAAAATAATATCAACCCCATGTAAAGTTCCTGTAAACTCACGATTCCGAACGATTTCTAAACACAATA
>JAFQPT010000286.1 GCA_017411665.1 Oscillospiraceae bacterium
GCATTTTGCTGTTCTGTTTTCTGCGGCTGCTGCGGCTGTGTCTCGGAAGCAGGCGCAGTTTCTGCCTTTCCTTCCGGAACCGCCGTACCGCATTCGGTACAGAACTTCATGCCGTCCTTCAGCTGTGCGCCGCATTTGGTGCAGTTTGCCATGTTGCGTCCTCCGTTAATCTAATCTCGTTCCGCATTCCGAGCAGAACTTTCTGTTTTCATCGTTTTCTGTCCCGCATCCGGGACAAACCGGTTTGGCTTTTGCCGCTGTGGGTGATCCGCAATGGGGACAGAATTTCACCCCATCGGGTAATTCGCCGCCGCACTCGACACAGTGCGGCTTTGATTCTGTGCGTTCGGGCATCCTTGTGCCGCATCCGCCGCAGAATTTCGTACCGATGTCATTTTGCTTGCCGCAATTCGGGCATACGTTTTCTTCGGCGGCTGTCTGCTCGGGGAGCTTTTCACCGCAATTCGGACAGTAGGTTTTATCCTTGGGTGCCGCCTGTCCGCAGGCAGAACAGATCTTCATATTCTTTGCCGCCTCATTGGCAACGGTCATCACCGCACCCTGCAGTCCGGCGAATGCTGCACCGAGCGAATTTGCGGCTTGGGAATTGCTCTGTGCGCCATACTGCCCGTTAATCGCATCCGCTGCCTGATTGACACGGGGAGTAACCGTTTTGTCAACCACCTTCTGTGCCGCCGGAGCAACCGCTTGCTGCACGGCACCGCTGACCGCATTTGAGATACCGCGGCGGATTCCACGTTTCAGTCCCTGCTTCAGTTCCCATTCCAGTGACATATCACGTTCCCCCCTTTACGACAACTTCGCACCGCATCCGCCGCAGAATTTGGTGCCGGGTGCATTCTTTGCACCGCACTCACCGCAGAAGATCGGTTTTGCCGCAGGATTCTGCTGTCCCTGATTCACGGGACGCTGTGCATACTGCGGATTTTGTGCGGTCTGCTGATACTGCATATTCGGATTCATACCGGGAGCAGCTCCTGCCGCCGCACCGGCATATGCCATCTGAGGGTCTTCTTCCTTACCTTTATTAAAGAGCTCCTTGAAGCTGTTCGACATCTTGCAGAGCTTGCCGTAGAGATCGAATGTAATTGTGGTGTTCGGTGCTGCCTGCATATAGGTCGCCATCATCTGACACATGATGTAGCTGTCCACGAATGCGAACTTCACCACCCATGCGATGAGGCAGGCGAGAACGAATGCGATCAGCGCATTCCATTTGAACAGACGGAACAGAAGCCCGATGGGAACGAATACGGCAATTACCATGAGGATCAGCCCCACAACCACCTTAACCATGGTCAGCGCCGCATTTTTCAGCAGTGCCTTCCAGTTCTGCGCATAGATCACAACGCCGTCTGCCGCGCTCTTGAATGCTCCCTGTTCCTTATTATAAAACGTCCAGCCGAGACAGCATTCGTCCACGTAGCCGAGAGAGATTTCCACGAAGAATTTGAGCAGTCCTGCTACGGCATCCATGCCGGGAATAAAGTCCAGCTTGCCTGCAACCTTTTCAATACCGCGCTGGATCTGCTTGACAGCACCGGAGATGAGCTTATCGACTGCAAAGTAGATGTTGGATGTGGCAAAGCGTTCCTTGACCATTTTTTTGCCGTAATCTACCTGATTTGCCGGGAACTGTCCGGTTCTGCAGGCTTCCGCGATGACAGCGATGTGTCCGGCTTTTACGAGATAGCCAACGTAGTGCATCAGCGCAAAGCGCACCGCCGGAATCACCGCAAGCCAGATGCAGAAGCAGATGACCATGCCATTCTCGCCGAACAGCCAGCCGATGCCCATGAGCAGTGCCAGAAGAATGCCGTCGATGAGAAGCGTCGCCGCGCCAAGTCCTAATTTCGCCATGCAGAAGGGCATGGATTTTTTGAATAACTGTTTCGATGTCATGATATGTACCTCCTACGGTTCTGTATATTACGGATTACTCAACCTTTGCGCCGCATTCGGAGCAGAACTTTCGCCCCTCGGGGATCTCCGCGCCGCAACCGCTGCAGTGCTTCGGTCCGGCAGGCGCGGCGGGGATTTCGATCTTCGTTCCGCATTCACCGCAGAACTTCTTGCCTTCGGCGATCACGGCACCGCAGGTCGGGCAGACATTGTCGGCAGGA
>JAFQPT010000287.1 GCA_017411665.1 Oscillospiraceae bacterium
GCGTCGCGTCAGCGATAGAGCATTTCAGCAGAAATGCTCGCGATTCAATTCTCCGCGAATCGCTGCAGGAACTGTTTGGTGCGTTCCTGTGTGGGGTGCTCGATGACCTGCTTTGCATCGCCCTGTTCCACGATGACGCCGCCGTCCATGAAAATGACGGTGTCGGCTACGTCACGGGCAAATGCCATTTCGTGGGTAACGATGACCATGGTGGTCTTCTGGTCTGCCAGACCGCGGATGACACGGAGAACTTCGCCTGTCAGCTCGGGGTCCAGTGCGGAAGTGGGTTCGTCAAAGCACAGAATATCGGGCTTCATAGCCAGTGCACGGGCGATGGCTACGCGCTGCTGCTGACCGCCGCTGAGCTGGTGGGGATAGTGGTCGGCACGGTCTGCCAAGCCCATCTGTGCCAGCAAATCACGGGCATGCTTTTCGATTTCCGCAAAAATCTGCTTCTTGTTTTTCTTGAAGTCGGGGCGTTCCTTTGCGTGCAGCTGGTTTGCCAGCATGACGTTTTCCAGTGCAGTGTACTGGGGGAACAGGTTAAAGGACTGGAACACCATACCAAAATGCAGGCGCTTCTTGCGGATGTCCTTTTCCAGCTGAGTGGACAGGTCCTGTGCATCAAACAGTACCTTGTCGCGGACGGAAATAGTGCCGCTGTCGGGAGTCTCTAAGAAGTTCAGGCAGCGCAGCAGGGTGGTTTTGCCCGAGCCGGAGGAGCCGATGATGGCCAGCGCCTTACCTTCTTCCAGATCGAAGGAAATGTCTTTAAGTACCTGGGTATCCCCGAAGTGTTTTTCAATATTGCGTACTTCTAAAATAGCCATAGATAGCTCCTTATCTGAAATAATCCAGCTTGCGTTCCAGCCAGTTGAAGAAAATAGTCAGAATGCCGACAAATACCAGATAGAATACACCGGTATAGAACAGAGGCCACATGAGACCTGCGCTCTTAATGAAGGCATAGCCTGCCTGTGTCAGTTCGTAAGCGGAGATGATGCGAGCCAGAGAGGTATCCTTGACCAATGTGATGATTTCGTTGGACATGGGGGGCACGATGCGCTTGATCATCTGCAGCAGCGTGATTTCCTTGAAAATCTGCCACTTGGTCATGCCCAATACCTGACCTGCTTCCTGCTGGCCCTTGGGAACGCCTTCGATGCCGCCTCGGTAAATGACGGAGAAGTAGCAGGCGTAGTTGAAGGAGAACGCTACAACCGTTGCGGTGACGCGTGCGTTTTCCATGCCTGCCCAGGGATTGGTGTCCAGCCACAGACCGGGGCCGTAGAAAATAATCAGCATTTGCAGCATCAGAGGGGTGCCGCGGATAATCCAGACAATGAGGTTGCACAGGGCGCTGATGGGAGCGAAATTGCGCAGCCCACGGGGGAGGGAGGCTACGCGCTTTAAGGGTGCCCACTTATTCATCAGACCGAAGGCAATCACAAGACCCAGCGGAATGGAAAAGATGAGTGTCAGTATAAAGATTTCAAATGTGGTAGCAAAACCCTCCATCAGGGTTTTTGTTACATTCCAGAACATAATTTCTATTTCTCCTATACAATCCTATTGCGCACCAAGAGCAGAGAGTGAAACACTCTCTGCTTTGGTGGAAAAACAAAATGAAATTTTAAAGAAAGGTTTACTTAGCGACTACGACGACCTGTGCATTGTTGCAGTAGGGAGCGGAGCAGTCCATTGCGGAAGTAACTTCAGCAGTCAGAGTCATGCCGTTCCATACACAGTCGATGTTCTTTGCGTTGACTTCGTTGATCTTCATATCCCAGTCAATGACAACGAATTCGATTTCTACGCCCAGTTCTTCAGCGACCAGACGAGCCATGTCAGCGTCAAAGCCAATCCATTCGTCGCTGCCTGCTTCCTTGAAGTCCATGGGA
>JAFQPT010000288.1 GCA_017411665.1 Oscillospiraceae bacterium
CAACCTGAGAGGCGACGACAATACCGGTGGGAATATGGGTCAGACGGACAGCGGAGGAGGTCTTGTTGACCTTCTGACCACCGGCGCCGGAGGAGCGGAATACCTGCATTTCGATGTCGTCTTCGCGAATTTCAATGGAGTTGTCTTCCGTCATTTCGGGCATGACTTCCAGTGCGGAGAAGCTGGTCTGGCGACGGCCGGATGCATCGAAGGGGGAGATGCGAACCAGACGGTGTACGCCGTTTTCGCACTTCAGGAAACCGTAGGCGTTTTCGCCTTCGATCATAATGGTTGCGCTCTTCAGGCCTGCTTCGTCGCCTTCCAGCATATCCATGACCTTTACGGTGTAGCCGTGGCGTTCTGCCCAGCGGGTGTACATGCGGTACAGCATCTGAGTCCAGTCCTGTGCTTCGGTACCGCCTGCACCTGCGTGGAAGGTCAAGATTGCATTGTTTGCATCGTATTCACCGGTCAGCAGAGTTTCCAGTCGGGTGTCTTCCAGTTTCTGTGCAAAAGCGTCGTATTCGCTCTTGAGCTCATCCAGCATGGAAGCGTCGTCTTCCTCCAGTGCCATTTCGCACAGAGTGTACAGGTCGTCCCATGCGGTGCACAGTGCTTCGTAGCGTTCGCACTTTGCCTGCAGTGCCTTCAGACGCTTCTGAGCCTTCTGGCTCTTTTCTACGTTGTTCCAGAAGCCGTCCTGTTCGCTGGCGGTCTGCAGTTCTTCGATTTCTCTGCGTGCCAGGTCCAGATGCAGTGCGCCTTCCAGATGATCCAGAGTGGGCTTCAGGCCGTTGAGTTTCACTTTATATTCTTCAAATTCAATCATGTCGATGACCACTTTCTTAGTAAATTACAGCACTCTATATTATATAATAAAACTCCTTCGTTGTAAATGACGAATTTTAGCACTACTTTCTGTTGTTTTTTTTTACTTATTTTTTCCGAAAATTTCCGAATAATGACTTTCCATTCTGACAATTAGTTGTTATAATAGTACGGAACATATAATAGCGAGAGCTATAAATAGAATAGGGAGGATGTACTATCATGATACCTCATGGTACAGAAATTAAGGTGTTTACCGGTAACTCCAACCCCGAGCTGGCAAAGAAGATTTGCGAAATCGCAGGGGTTGAGCTGGGCGCTGCCAAGGCGGTACAGTTCGCTGACGGCGAATGCTCCATTTCCATTATGGAACCTGTTCGCGGTAAGGACGTTTTCATTGTTCAGTCTACCTGTAAGCCCGTTAACGACAGTCTGATGGAACTGCTGATCATGGTTGACGCTATGCACAGAGCTTCCGCAGGTCGTATCACTGCAGTTATTCCTTACTTTGGCTATGCAAGACAGGACCGTAAGGCTAAGCCCCGCGATCCCATCTCCGCAAAGCTGGTTGCAAATCTTCTGAGCGCAGCAGGCGTTGACCGCGTTCTGACCATGGACCTGCACGCTGACCAGATTCAGGGCTTCTTCGATATCCCCCTGGATAATCTGAGAGGTTCCGCAATTTTTGCTCACCATTACATCGATCAGTTGGGCTTCGGCAACGAAGAATACATGGTTGTATCTCCCGACGTCGGCAGCGTAGCACGTGCAAGAAACTTTGCACACAAGATCGGTCTGAACATGGCAATCGTTGACAAGCGTCGCGAAGTTGCCAACAAGTCCGAAGTTATGAACATCATCGGCGATGTCCGCGGCAAGAAGGTCATTCTGCTGGACGACATGGTCGATACCGCAGGCTCTCTGTGCAATGCAGCGAAGGCTCTGGTTGAAATCGGCGGTGCTCTGGAAGTTCGCGCATGTGCTTCCCACGGCGTTCTGTCCGGTCCCGCAATCGAGCGTATCGAAAACAGCTACATCAAGGAACTGCTTCTGCTGGATACCATTCCCTATCCCGCAGACAAGCCCAAGTGCGATAAGATCAAGTATCTGTCTGTTGCTCCCCTGTTTGCAGCAGCCATCGACAAGATCTTCGAAGAATCCTCTATCTCCGTTCTGTTCAACTGATCGGCAGGAGACGAATTGTTCGGATTTAGTCAAAAACCCACATGGATCATTGCGTGTCTGGGTAACCCCGGCACCAAGTATGCCAGAACCCGCCACAATGCGGGCTTTATGGCAGCCGACGCCATGGAAAGGGAATACAGCACCAAGATCAACAAGATCAAGTTCAAAGCCCTGACCGCTGTGGTGAACATCGGCGGTCAGGCAGTCCTGCTCATGAAGCCCCAGACCTACATGAACCTGTCCGGCGAAGCGGTAGGGGAGGCGGCAAGATTCTACAAAATCGAGCCTTCTCACATCATTGTGGTGTCTGACGAAATGAGTCTGGCGGCCGGGAAGATGCGCATTCGCAGAAAGGGGTCTGCGGGCGGTCACAACGGTCTGAAAAGCATCATTGCCCATCTGGGTACCGATGAATTTCCCCGCATCCGCATCGGGGTCGGCGCACCTGCACCGAGCGAGGATCACGAAGAGGTCATCGACTGGGTCATCGGCAGTGTGCCGCAGGCGGATTTAAAACTGATCGAAGAAACCGCAGGGAAAGCCGCGGCTGCATGTGCTTGTTATATCACAAACGGGCCCGATACAGCCATGAATCGCTTTAACTGAGGTGTCTCGATAAAAACAACAGAATAAGACAAATATTTTTGGGGTTTCGATATGACCTGAAAAGGGTAATACCGAAAACTAAATTTAAAAAAAGGTAGTGAGATACGTGAAAAAAACCTGTATAGCAATGCTTCTTGCCGGTGGTCAGGGTTCTCGTCTGTATGCTCTGACACGCAATGTTGCAAAACCCAACGTGCCCTTTGGCGGTAAGTACAGAATCATTGACTTCCCTCTGTCTAACTGTGCAAACTCCGGTATCGACACTGTTGGCGTTCTGACTCAGTACAAGCCCCTGCAGCTGAATAACTACATCGGCAACGGTCAGCCCTGGGATCTGGACAACTCCGATGGCGGCGCTTTTATCCTGTCTCCCTATATGGTAGAAGGTGAAAAGGGCAACTGGTTTGCAGGTACTGCAAACGCAATTTACCAGAACATTCAGTTCATGGATGCTTACGAACCTGAAAACGTGCTGATTCTGTCCGGTGACCACATCTACAAGATGGACTATGCAGATATGCTGCGCGAGCACCTGGAAAAGGATGCAGCTCTTACCATTGCAGTTCAACAGGTTTCCATGGAAGAAGCTACCCGTCTGGGCATTATGAGCTGCGGCGAAGACGGCTACATCAACGACTTTGAAGAAAAGCCCGCTCATCCCAAGTCCGACCTGGCATCCATGGGTATTTACATTTTCAACTACCAGAAGCTGAGAAGCTATCTGATCGAAGACGAAGCAGACCCCAACTCCTATAAGGACTTCGGCAAGAACATCATTCCCAACATGCTGAGAGCCGGCGAAAAG
>JAFQPT010000289.1 GCA_017411665.1 Oscillospiraceae bacterium
CCTGGGCGTGCAATTCATGAAAAATATCGATGATTTCCTTGCTTGTTTTGGAGTCCAATGCCCCTGTGGGTTCGTCCGCCAGAATCAGCTTCGGATCCGTTACAATCGCTCTGGCAATGGCCACTCTCTGCTGCTGACCGCCGGACAGCTCCGTAGGCAGATGCTTTGCTCGATTACTTAATCCAACCCGTTCCAGAGCCTCTTTCACGCGGCGCACACGCTCACTGCGTTTCACACCTTGATAAATCAGCGGCAGCTCCACATTTTCCTCTGCTGTCATTTTGGGAATTAGATTAAAGCTCTGAAATACAAAGCCAATTTTTCGGTTACGCACCTGTGCCAGCTCATTTTCCGAATAGCTTTCAATCGGCATCCCATCCAGAAAATAACTTCCCGCGTCGGCCACATCCAGACAGCCGATGATATTCATCAGCGTGGATTTCCCGCTGCCGGAGGGGCCGATAATACTGACAAACTCATGAGGCTTAATATGGAGACTGGCATGGTCCAGTGCGCGAACACGGTCTTCGCCGACCTGATAGAATTTACATACATCCTTCAATTCAATCATATCAGCCACCCATTCCTCTGCCGCCTGAAGGCATTCCGCCACCGGAAGGCATATTACCGCCGGAGGGCATACCACCGCCGGAAGGCATATTACCGCCGGAGGGCATTTCACCACCGGAGCCCATATTGTTGCCGCCAAAATTCATGCCGCCCATCATAGAGAAGAAGTTGTCTTCGGATTCGGTGTAATAAACCACGGTACCTTCTTCCAGCCCGGAAATAATCTCCACATAATTGTCATTGCTCAAGCCTGTGACGACCTCTACCATGCCGCCGTACTGCTGTGTCTTTTCGTCATAGCTTGTGTAAACGTAGGAAATGTCGCTGGTTTGATGCACTGCATCCGCAGGAATAATAATCGCATTTTCTACACCTTCAATGTTGATGACGGTCTCTGCGGTCATCCCGATCAGCATCCCCGTCTGATAGTCTATCTCCACCTCAGCGGAGTATTGTGCCACACCGGAGGAGGTGTCCGCTTCCTTATTGACCTCTGTCACCGTACCGGTAAATGCGCTGTCACTGATGGAATTCACCGTAACACTTGCATCCTGCCCCAGCTCCAGAGAAAGGATATCCGATTCGTCAACGCTGACGGTAATGCTCATCTTCTCACTGGGATATACACTGACTATCGCAACATCCGCAGTTTCGTCATATGCATCGTCATCGGGGTCTACATAATCTACACTGCTGATGATACCGTCAAAGGCCGCGACCACAGCCCCATCACGATACACCTGCAGCAGCTCCAGCATGGATTCTTCCAGCTCGGCACGTTCACGCAGCAGTGTTTCATAGTTCGCGCTGTAAGAGGTGTTCTTCAAATTAAAAAGTGTGGAATAAGAAGACACCTTTGCATTCTCCTTTACATTCACAGAAGAAACGGTACCCGCAACCGCAGTAACCGACAGGGGATTATGCACATACAGCTTTGCGCTGCCCAGTTGGTTACCCTCAGCATCAGCCACGGTGACCTCCTCATCAATATCGGTTCCGTTGTCAGTCACCAGAATGACCGCAACACCGTTCACCGCAGATTCCACAGTACCGCTGAGCGTTGCGCCATCGGCATGCATCACAGTCACAGCATCTCCCGCAGCCAAAATATCGGAATTGAGTTCACAAGCCATGTATCCATCCAAAGAAATCACCGCCAGCGCACCGTGTTCTACCATAACAGTGGCAACATCATCCCCGCTCTTGGCATTCACTGCCTTCACTCGCCCCGACACACCTGCCTTAACCGTTCCGCTGACTTTATCACCCTCCGCATCACCGATTTCCTCGTCCAATACGTCCAATTCGTCCTGCAGAGCGGACAGCGTGCTGATGACTGTCGTCATGTTCACGGTCGCCAGCACATCCCCCTCAGATACACTGCGTCCGTTTCGCACAGTCACCTCGGTCACTTCCACACCATTGGGAAGGACAATCGATTCCAGCCCCACCCCGCTGAGCATCCCTGTACCCGAAACGGTAGTGCTGATGGTGCTGCGAGTTGCCTCGTAGGACAGAACCTCCACATCATTGTCATGAAAGCGGCTGGTCACCACACTTCGCAGAATCACGACCGCAGCAATCAATACAACAGCTATGACTGACACAACGGTTATGATCCTACGTTTTTTCTTTTGCTTCTGTTTCTGTTTGGTTTGATTCAGCTGTTCAAATAGAGCCTCACTGTGTTCATTTTGTTGATTCATCGCATATGCTCCTCAGGAAAATAATTAAGATGCCCGGCCTGCCGGCAAATATTCGAATCAGGGGTCAAGTTGGTGGAGAAGAAAGGGAAGAAAAATGTTTTCGCGTTATCTTCGGCAGGCCTTTGGACATTCGTAGCATACCGCGTTGAGCTTAACGCAAACTTAAGGAACAGAACCATATCCAATGAACAATCTGTAAATAAAACAGCTGTACATTTTCAAGCGTAATGTACAGCTGTTTTTATTCAGTTCATAGGAAGTCGAACATAGAAGGTATTGCATCCCTCTATACTTTCCGCCCAGATTTTTCCTTTGTGGGCATCTACAATAGATTCTGCTATGGAGAGTCCAAGACCATAGCTGCCATTCATAGATCTTGCTTTATCGGCGCGATAGAATCGTTTGAATATGTTCTTTAAATCCTCCTTGGAAATACTGTCTCCGTAATTCATGACAGACAGCAGACACTCTTTCCCAATGTGCATCAGTCGAACCTTAACGGTGCTTTGCGGAACAGAGTATTTCAATGCGTTGTCCAGCAGCACATCCAGCACTTGATATAAGTGTGCTTCACTGGCA
>JAFQPT010000290.1 GCA_017411665.1 Oscillospiraceae bacterium
AGGGTTTGATGCCATTTTTTGATGTTACCGCATCTGAAAACGGATATATTGCCGCCATTGGATGGACAGGTAGTTGGAAGGCAGAATTTGCAAAATGCGAAAAAGGAATTCAAATCAGAACGGGACTTGCAAAAACAGAGTTTTACTTAAAGCCCGGTGAAGAAATCAGAACCTCATCAATTCTTATTATGAAATATAATTCGGAAGAGGACAAGCACAATAAATTCCGTAATTTAATAAAAAATCATTTCTCTCACAAAAGTTGTACTTCTTCAAATCGTGATGGACTTATGGCATATGAAGTCTGGGGCGGACTTACAAGTCAAGAAATGAAGAAAAGAATAAATGAACTTAAAAAACATGATATTCATTTTGAAGATGTATGGATAGATGCGGGATGGTACGGAAACTGTGAAAAATGCGATGAGCCTTTTAACGGAGATTGGTGGTCGCATACCGGAGAATGGAATGTAAATAAGCGTGTTACATGTTAACGCCAGCGTTAGTCATGAGCTCGTGGGTTCCGGACATGCTGAGAGTGGTAAGGCACTGGAACATATTCTTAGGTGCGCCAGCTTTTTCAGCAGCTTCGCAAAGGATTTCGCAAGTTTTTGCGATGCAGTTCTTTGCAGAAGGATGGGGGCTGAAAACGACGGGGTTTGCTGCTTTCATACAAATCATGGATTTGTAGATTGCAGTGGAAGTGGGGTTGGTGCAGGGAACGATACCGCAGACTACACCAACGGGTACAGCGACTTCGAACATCTTCTGCTCAGGATATTCAGCAACGATACCGACAGTTTTCATGTCTTTGATTGCTTCATATACAGCTTTTGCAGCGAGAGTATTCTTGATGATTTTGTCTTCATATTTACCCATGCTGGTTTCTTCAACTGCCATTTTGGCAAGTTCTTCACGGTGAGCATAGGCAGCTTCAGACATAGCTTTAACGATTTTGTCTATCTGCTCCTGACTAAGAAGCTTTGCGGCTTCAAAAGCAACACGTGCTTTTTTAATCATGTCGCGGGCTTCCTGCACAGAAAGCAAATCTCTATCTTGCAGCATATTATATTGCTCCTTTAGTTATTTTTTCTGTGCTTTCAGAATCGCCTCTACGAGCGGATCCTTTTTCGCGTCTCTGATTTCGATCTTAGTAAGACCGATGTCGGGGAATTCGCGTGCAAGTTTTCTCAGATCGGTGGTTTTCATCTCTCTGAGAGCCTGCTCGGTATAACCGACAGATTCAGTTTCACTTTCCGGGACGGATTTCGGTTCTTCGGGCTTTGCGGCCGGTTCCGATTTCACAGGAGTATTAGCAGGGAATTCACGTTTGTGAATACCGGTTCCGCGGCGTCTACCGGCGGGTTTTTCCTTATAGGAAGCAATAATAGAAGTACTTCCTGCGGGCCTCGGGATAACATGGGAAGAAATGACCTTACCCACTTTCGATGCGGCAATTTCGCCAGCGGCGATTGCTGCTTTGGTTGCACCGACATCGCCGGTTACAAAGAAGCAGACAAGTCCGCCCTGTACGTATTTAAAGCCGCACATGGTTACGTTTGCTGCTTTAACAGCAGCATCCAGACCTTCGATAGCGGTGATCAGACCATAAGTTTCCAGCATTCCCAGTGCGCCAGTACTCATAATCCGTCACCTCCTGTCGTTTAAATTTCAGATATAATGAGTATCCTTAAATTAACGTCAAAAGGTTGAAATTAGTATTTGAGAGCGTTTTCTACGCAGAAAACAACTGCATCTGCAAATGCATCGCAAGCAGCTTTGCAAGCAGACTGAGTACCAGTGAGGTATGCACCGGAGAAGTTGGTTTCAGACGGAGGCTCGAAGTAGCAGCACATTCTTACGTCAGCAGCTTTGAGAGCAGCATCGATTGCATACTGGCACTCTACAGGAGGAGCGATGAGGTATGCGATAGGGCTGCCTTCAGGAATACCACCGCATTCAGAAAGGTAAGAACCAGTTCTGGAGATGGTGTATGCATAGTATGCAACAGTGTCATCTTCGTTTGCGGAATAGAAGGTGCAGTCAGCGTTAAGAAGATCGAAAGCAGCAGCAAGGCCAGCTTTTACTTCTGCAGGGTTAGGGCCAGAGAGCATGCCGATGAATTCACCAGCATATTTCTGCTGTGCGCAGCCAGCGCCGCCGTACATGGATTTTGCAAGTACGACTTTAACGTCAGCCTTTTTGGTTGCTTCGTCAACTACAGTGTAGCCGACATCATCGCAGTCAGTGGAGAAGAAACCAACGGATCTGTGGCCTTCGGGCATATTCCATTGTTTCTGGAGGTCAGGGCTTACGCTCGGGATAACCTTGATCATAAGTACAGTAGTTCTAAGTTCATCGTATTTCACGATATGTACCTCCTTTAAATTTTAAGGTAGATAAGATTTGCGTTCTAAACGCAACTATCAAGCAATTAATAATTTATTGAATAAGTTAATATTAGAGCTTGAGGTCAGTACCGGAAGCTTTTTCTTTGAGCATGATGTCAACGATATCAGCGATATGTGCACCTGCTTCAGCTGCAGGGGTACCAGCATTGTGGATGTTGGAAACAACAGTACGTCTTGCTTCGGACATGCCGATGGTGCCTTTGTAGGTGATGTATGCAGACATGGATTTTGCGGTTGCAAGACCGGGTCTTTCACCAACGAGGCATACGCAAACGTCGCATCCGGAAATTTCAGAAACTTCGTCCTGGCAAGCTACACGGCCATATCTTACGAAGAAGGGTTCGCCTGCTTCGATTCCGTGTGCTTTAAGACCGTTCATGATTGCGGG
>JAFQPT010000291.1 GCA_017411665.1 Oscillospiraceae bacterium
AGCCATTTCATCACGGAGGGACTGTTTGGCACGGTCATAGGCACGGGCGGTATTTTCTTCGGCGGAAACGTCGTATTTATCCGCCAGATAGCCGGGAAAATATGCCGTGGAGAAAGGCTTCAGCTCATTGTAATCAAAGGGTTCGATGGAATCCATGTAGTCGTCGTCCATCTTGGAGGAGCCGTCTACAGGAATCTTTTCGAAGGGTACTACACCGCCGCGAACCACATTGAAATGATATGTATCGGTGTATTCGGTGTTCCCGATTTCGTAGATTTCTACGCGGGTCGCATCATAGGTCGCAGTGCCTTCGCCTTCGCCGTCAAACATCCAGAAGGGTACGTAAACGCCCTTGATTTCCTGAATAGAGTTTTCGTCACTGAAGCGCTTGGGCAGGAAGAACTTACCCTTGTAGTGTTCCTTCAGCTTTGCAACCGCCTGTTCCTTGGTGACCTTAAAGGGAATGACGTAATCGGGCTTCAGCATACCGCTGAACTGTCCGGGTACGACAGTAGGGTTGCCGCAGTAGGGGCAGGATGTAGCTGCTGTGGTTGCATCGCAAATCAGCTCTGCGCTGCAGGAAGGGCAGGTATAGCTCTTCATCCCCGCTGCATCTGCGCCCCAGTCGTTGCTCATGCCGGAAGTGTCCCATGTGCTTCCATCTCCGGAAGGCTGTGCGGCAGCCTGCTCAAAAGCAGCTTCCGCTTTCTGTTCCTTTTCCGCCATCAGTGCTTCGATCTGTGCTACTTCGTAGCTGCTGCCGCAGAATTCGCACTGCAGCTTGCCGCTGGCAGCATCATAGCCCAAAGGAGCGGTACAAGCCGGACACTGATAGGTTGTTACTTGACTTGCCATATTGTTTCTCCTTTATGTTTAGGACAAATTAAGAGAAGCTTACGCTGTTGAGAATGGTATCTGCTTCACCGCCTGCAGTCATGTCAACGCGGGAAATCTTCAAGCTCATCCAGTCTGCATTGGGCAGCTGAGCGTAGTATTCGATCCATTCCATATTGTGCTGTACGTAGGTACGGCCGCTCATTTCAACGCCACCGATGACGCGGGAATCGATGTCCTGCAGATTTTCGAACTGGTCAATGTAGAAGTCCAGACTTTCCTGGCTGTCCTTGGTTTCGAACTGAATTCTGGGAGATGCGGAGTGAGATACATCAACAGATTCCTCATTGTACAGATACAGGGTGTCGTTCTTATTTACTACAACCCACATTGCTTCGGGCAGAGTGAAGTTAATGGTAGTCACGGTATGAGTTTTCCACTGTTCAAGCTGTTCACTGTTTGCGCCGCCGAAGCCTTCCTTTGCTTCGGGGGTAGGTGCGGGAGTGGGTTCGGTCTGTTCTGCACCTCCACCGATGTCACCGGAAGAAGCGGTATCGCCACCGCCACATGCTACAAAGCTAAATACCATCAGCATAGCCAGCATCATTGCAATCCATTTTTTCATTTTAATTTCTCCTTTCAAAGCAAAAACGTTTGGATAATTTTTCTCTTCCTCTATAGGAAACTTATTTCTTAAAACAGCTTTGTTCCGCAGTTTTCGCAGAACTTACCGCTTGCAGGAGCGCCGCAGCCGGGGCAGAACTTGGGGCCTGCTGCAGGTGCAGGAGCTGCTGCGACCGCGGCCGCTGTCATCTCAGCCTGAATGCGGTTCTGTGCTTCCTTCATGGCCTGAGTCTGCAGTACAAAGTAGGCATCGCGGTTGGGAAGGTCGTTCACCAATGCCGTTACAGTTTTATTGGTCTCAACCACCGTTTCAAAATCGGGAGCGGTGCGAATCTTTTCAATTAGCACCATAATGGGGTCGCCGCCTGCAGCGGGCGCTGCATTGGAGCTGCCGTTCTTCCCCATCAGCACCGTGTTCTGCAAATCTTCAAACATCTGCTGATAGATGCGGTACTGGGGATGATAGGTGTGGTCCTGCTTATCGTTATTGAACAGGCCAATGCCGCCGATTTTTTCGGACACGATTTCAACCGTCGCACGATTCATCTTCACGGTAATATCGTCAAAATAGGGGTTGTTGGCGATGGTCAGTTTTGCGAAGAAATCGTACTTGTATTCGTATCTGCGGGGGAAGTAGCTCTTGGTTTCGCCGTCTTCATCCTTGTAGGTCAGTTCACGCTCGAACTTACGCACATCAAACTTGATGTCGCTGACATCCTTAAACAGAACAATATCGGGATTTTCCTTTCTCCAGTCCTTCGCATCGCTGACCACAAAGCGGTAAG
>JAFQPT010000292.1 GCA_017411665.1 Oscillospiraceae bacterium
AGTGATTGAAGAATATAAAGCAAAAGCAACTGACCTGATTATTGAAGGCGGTCTTAGGTATTATCATACAGCAATCGAAACAGAGCAGAATCTTATTGATGAACTGACCGATGGATTTAATATACTTAATGAAGAATTGGAAAGAGGCTATGCAAACGGCACATTCCTGAAAGTTAATCTCAAGCCCTTCGAGGATGCACAAGCTATTGAAGAAGAGCTCGCTACGAAGTACGGAGAAGAAGCTGTATTCAGCATTACTCTGTCAGAGAGAACAATCGAGTGTTCTAATGAAATCTTTGAAGAATATTATGCAATTGCAGATAACGAAAATGCAACTGCTGTTGAGTATAATGATGATATCAGACGCCTTGCAGGAGAATTGATTGCATTGTATGCAGAATTAGAGCTTTGTATTCAGGGTGTCCACAATGTAGAGACCTGGTCAGATAACGGCGAAAACCATATCGGTGATTGCGTATTCTGCACAGCAACAGGTATAACAGCAGAACACGCAGATGCAGATGATGACAAGCTTTGCGACAGCGGTTGCGGACACAATTTTGAAAAACCCGAAGAAGGCTTCAAGCCCTCATTGAATGCACAGACAAATGCAGACGGAAGTCAGATCAGATTTGTAGCTTGTGTTGATTCACTCAATTACAAGGAAGTCGGCTTTGTTATCACAAATGCAAATAACAAAGAACAGACCACAACCAAGATTTCAAAAACAGTTTACAACTCAATTGTAGCAGGCGGTAAGAAAGTTACAGCGGCAGATATCACAGACAATGAAGATATGAAATATATCCTCACATACACAGTAAAAAATCTTCCCGAAGATGCAGCGTTTGAAGTAACCTCATTCGTAGTAAACCTCGACGGTACAAAAATCTACGGTGAAACCGAGACCTATACAGTAGCAGATATGCTCGGATAAAATCAGGGAGAACGCAAAACGAAGAACGCAGAACGCAGAACGAAGGTGGGGAACATGAGCGATAGTGTAGTTGAAAAAAAGAGCTTTGATTTTGCAGTAAGGATAGTAAATCTTTACAGACACTTAATTAACGATAAAAAGGAATTTGTTTTGTCAAAGCAACTTTTGAGAAGCGGTACAAGTATCGGTGCGAATGTTTCGGAGGGTGAAAGAGGTCAGACGAAGCCTGATTTCACAACAAAAATGAGCATTGCATTAAAAGAAGCGAATGAAACATATTATTGGTTAAAACTTTTATACAAGACGGAATTTATGACCGAAAAAGAGTTTCAAAGCATGGAAAAAGATGTGAATGAAATAATTGCTATATTAGTTTCAATTTGCAAAAAAACTAACACAAGAAACTGAATTAAATGCAAAACGAAGAACGCAGGTCTGCAACACAATTAGAATAGGTGTGGACGAAGTCCACCCGCCGTTCTGCGTTCATCGTTCATCACTCTGCGTTTAAATAAGGAAAGGAAGAAAATTATGAAAAAATTATTATCAATCGTCCTTGCAGTCATTATGATTGCAACAACAATCCCGTTTGCCTTTGCGGCAGATGACGGTATGTTGCTTTATGTTGACATTACCAATGCTCTTGGCACCGATAAGTCAGCGGAAGGAGTATGGCTTTATGCGTTTAGTAGAGAAAATGATTCTATTGTTAACAGTGAAGAAATGACTCATGTGTCAGAAAACATTTATTCTTATGAAATACCATCAAACACTTACATAGCTGCCGTTGGTGTACCATTTACTGATGGAACACGGGTAGAATGGAATTTTGTTATTGATTGGACAGGAAACAATCTGTATATTCCCACCGGTGACGGAGTGGGTACATGGGAAATATATTCTGACTGTTCTCATGAAAGCTACACCGACGGAAAGTGTGATGCTTGTGGTGCAGAATGTCGTCATAAAAATATAACTGACGGAATCTGTGATGACTGCGGTGCAGAAGGAAGATTTATTACCATTACAATGACCGACAGCTATGGTGACGGCTGGAACGGTAATGCTATTGTAATTGAAAAGCTTATCGACGGAACATACACAGAAGTTTCAACAGCAACTATTGAAAATGGCAACAACGGAACTTTCACAGCAATTCTCCCCGAAGATGGTATTTATGCTCTCAGGTGGGTTAGAGGCGAATATCCCGCGGAGTGTAGCTTTACTGTTACAGTGAACGGCGAATCTGTTTTTGAGACAATGAACGGCGATGAGCTTGTTGACGGTCAGGTCGTTTATACAAATTGCAAACACGATTGGTCAAACAAAGACGGCATCTGTGACATTTGCGGTGCAGAATGTCAACATGAAAATATAACTGACACAATCTGTGATGACTGCGGTGTAGCAGGGCTTCATGTCTATGACAACGGCTTCTGCTCTGATTGTGGTGCCTACGAGCCTGCCACCGATTACAACGCCGACGGCGTTTATGAAATCTACAACGCAGGTCAGCTCTTCTGGTTTGCACAGCAGGTCAATGAAGAAGGCAACAAAGAGATCAAGGGCACTCTCAGGGCGGATATCGATCTGGAAAACAGACCCTGGACACCCATCGGCGCAATGGGTGAGGAGAACAGCTTCCGCGGTGTCTTTGAAGGACTGAACTACACCATCAGGGGTCTGTATGTGGAAGGTTCTGAAAACGGCGTTGGCTTCTTTGGTGAGGTCAGAACAGGCACGGTCAGGAACTTCACCATCTACGGTGAGGTGGTCGTGAACACTGAGGTCGATTACGTTGGCGGTGTCATCGGCTCGATTTGCGGTGTGAATGGTGAAACTGACCTTGAGCGCAACGGCGCGATCATTCAGAATATCACCTCCTTCGTGAATGTTACCGCAAAGGCCCATGGCATCGGCATGATCGGCGGCTTTGTGGGACACGCAGACCACCAGAGCCTCATCGAACAATGCTCCTGGTACGGCACCTTTGACGCAGGCGAGTACCGTGTGGACTCCGGCGCGGGCGGCTTTAGCGGCAAGATCCAGGAGAACACCAGTGAAGTGACCATCCGCAACTGCGGCGCCTACGGTACCATCAAGACGGGTTACGCAGGCGACATTTCTATCGGCGGATTTTTAGGCCTTTCCGACACGGGCGCAAAGACTACCCTTGGAAACTGCCTGTTTGCAGGTAGGTTTGAGCGCGGTGCAAACCTGACCGACGCGGCAGAGCTTGCGGCATTTGGCACGCTTCGGAGCGTTAAAGCAATCAAGAATTGCTATTACCTCGGTGACGACGGTCTTGCGGCTGTACACAGCGATTCGAATCTGAAACCCGGGAGTGATAACGTAGAGATCACAAGTGTAACCGAGGATGATCTCAGGAACAACACGATTGCCACCCAGCTGGGTGATCTCTGGTCCCAGGGCGAGCATTATCCAGTCCCCAACAATGACGTGTGGGAACATAGTCATAGTTACACCTACGCTGACAACGGCAACGGCACCCACGATAAGGTCTGCGTCGCGTGCCCTTATGTGGAAGTGGATAATGAAGCACACAGTGGCGGCAGCGCGACCTGCACCACCCAGGCAGAATGCGAAAACTGCGGTGCAAGTTACGGTGAACTGCTGGACCACAACTGGGAAAACGGTGAATGTGCCTATGGCTGCAACACGCAGCATGATCCCCACACCTGGGAAAGCGGCACCTGCACCGTCTGCGGCCTGGTCTGCACCCATGAAAGCTTTGAAAACGGCACCTGCACCCTCTGCGGCATCCCCTTCATGGAAGGATACGGCCCTGACAGTGATGACAGCGAGTTTAGCTCCCCCAGCTACGTTTCCGGAACCGATATCACATCGTCCGATACTTCCGTCGGTACCTCCTGGAGCGACAAAACCGGCAAAGGCAACCTGAACTTCCAGTGGGGCGACGGAGATGCACTGGATGTCACCGCAGTTATTTCCGACGAGACTGTGGCTTATGAAAAAGCGACCGTTCAGCCCCATCTCTCGGATGCCCATCGGATGCAGTTCCTGCTGGCAGTATCGTATGAGGAGGGAACCCCTGTCATCGCTGCCCGCGGATTTGACGAATATTCTTATGGAGATTTCATAACCCACGGAACAGGCTCTGTGGCGAACGTCTTTACGCAGACCGCCAGCGGTAACCCGGGCTTTTTAAGCGGCGATATGCTGATGTACGGCGCAGCCGAGATTGCCAACGGCACGGCTTCTCTGGAATTTCAGCACATTCCTGCCACCTTCCGCTTTATCATTACCAATACCCACGGGGAAGCACTGACCCTTGACAGCGTGACGCTTCGTGTGGTGGATGCTGACGGAACCCCCGTGGCCGCTGCATCTAAAGATTGCGTAATTACAGTAGAAGCGGGGTATGGCTACCCGGAACTCATTTACAGTTACGGTACCTATGATGCTGTCACGACCAAGATAACCGGCGGCACTCTGGAACCCGGTCAGAGCTATATAGCTTACGCTTTGGCACTTCCGTTAGGAAAGGCGGATACCCTGGCATTTAATGAAGCTGCCTTTAAGGACAAGACCATCCAGGTCACGGTGACCACTTCCGAGGGCGTGTGCATCGCGTTTGAATTGGCAGCCGATGATCTTGCAAGCGCAAACCCCGGCAATAACTATAACTGGGTTGGCGGCAAGAGCTATACGATGCGCATGGGAACCCGCTGTGCAGACGGCTGTACCTTCGATGCAACGGGCAACTGTACCCTCTGCGGCTATCAGTGCGACCACGACGGCGCGGAATATAAAGACAACGGCGACGGCACCCACGATAAGGTCTGCGACGAGTGCGGTTATGTGGAAGTGGATAATGAAGCACATACCCCCGCGGAAAACACCACCTACACCAACAATGACAACGGCACGCACAGCTTCACCTGCACCGTCTGCGGGGATGCTACTGAAGCGCATAGCTTCGATGAAAATGGCACCTGTGTCTGCGGCGTAAATTTGTTCACCGTCAGCGGCAGCACTCTGACCATCGACGGCACCCTGGGCGGCAAAACTGAAGCCACCGAGGAAGATATCACTGTCCTGGTGAACAAGATCAAGGAATGTGTGGATCAGGGAATCACCACCATTACCGTAACAGGCAGCGAACCGGCCATGATTGATATGGGCTTGTGGATCAATACTGCTATTGGTGAAGCAATTTATCGTTTGTCTGGCAATGGTATTTATAGTGAGGATAATCAATATAACGGCAAGATAGATTTGATTCTTTCAGACGTTACAGAAATTGTGGAATGGGAATTTTATGATGCATTTGCCCTTAACAGCATCACTCTTCCAAAAGTAACGACTATTGGTGATCAGGCTTTTCAAGGTTGCGATCATTTGACTAAGCTGACATTTGGCTCCGTGCTTACGACGATTGATGAGCACGATGGACTGATGTTTTGGGTCGGAGAAAAGGTAGATGGCTGTGACCTTTTTCTCAACTGCGGACAGATGGATGAAAGTAGCGTACCTGCGCCGGATTTGACGAATAACACTTGGAAGTTCAAGTTTGAAAACGAATTCAAGAGCATCACGCTGACCCACACCGAGGGTACGGCTGCTGCCTGTACGACCAAGGCTGTCTGCTCTGTCTGCGGTGAAAGCTATGGCGAAGTGGGCGGTCACACCCCCGCAGAAAATGCTGCCTACACCGACAACGGCGACGGCACCCACAGCTACACCTGCACCGACTGCAAAGAGACTGTTGCCGAGGATCACACCGGCGGCACCGCAACCTGTACCACGCAGGCAAAGTGTGAACACTGCGGCGCAAGCTATGGCGAAGTGGACACCGCCAACCACGACAGCACCGTTGCCTTCGACAGCAATGGCTTCTGCCCCAACGGCTGCTATGAGCCTGCCACCGATTCCAACGCCGACGGCGTTTACGAGATCGGCAACGCAGGTCAGCTCTACTGGTTCGCGGCACAGGTAAACTCCGGCGAAAAGTCCATAAATGCCGTTCTGATGCATGACATCGATCTGACAAACCATACCTGGACACCGATTGGTGTAACGGCTATGGGCGAGGGTGTCACGGATGGTTATACAGGCACCTTTGATGGACAGGGTCATGTCATCAGCAATATTACCTTTGCTACACCTACTTCGGCGATGGCGGCAGGTATTTTCGGTACCGTTCAATCCGGCGGCACAGTGAAAAACCTGGGCGTTGAGAACCTTACCTTTGATAATAATGATTATGACCATCGTGCAGGCGGTATTGCAGGTCAGTTGTTGGCGGACAGTACCATCAGCGATTGTTATGTTATCAACTCTACTGTGAAAGCATCCAGCAGAGTTGTCGGCGGTATCGTGGGCATGAACAAGGGCACAGTCAAAAACTGCTATACCTACAATATGACCCTTGCCGCTTACAACAACCGTTTCGGCGGCATCAGCGGTGACTATTCGGGCGGCAAACTGGAAAACTGCTATACCGATTATTCTGCGCTGGCAAGCTCTCAGGCCGGCGAAGCTGCAAACTGTGAAGCAGGCGCGAGTGCGGAACGTTTTGCCTCCGGCGAGGTAGCCTACCTGCTGGGCGACCCCTGGGGTCAGACCATCGGTACCGATACCTCCCCCAACTTCACCGGCGGCACTGTGTATCAGGTTACCAACTGCAAGAATGAAACGGTTTATTCCAACACCAACGAAACGATTGGCCACAGTTACGAAAACGGCATCTGCACCGTCTGTGGCGACTATGAGCCTGCCACCGATTCCGACAGCGACGGCTACTACGAGATCACCAATGCGGGCCAGCTCTACTGGTTTGCCCAGCAGGTGAACTCCGGCAGCACCGCCATCAACGGTGAACTGACCGCCGATATCGTGGTCAACGAGAACGTGCTGACTGCGGACGGCGCGCTGAACGGCGACGGCTCGAATTTCAGAGTCTGGACTCCCATTGGCAATAATAGTTACCGATACATCGGCGAGTTCCGCGGCAACGAACATACCGTCAGCGGCTTGTACTTCAATGGCAGCGCAAACTATGTGGGTTTGTTTGGTTATGTCGGCAACGATGACACCGTGCAGGTCGGCAGCGACGGCACCGTGCTGGTCGGCAGCGGCGGCACCGTGCAGAATGTGGGTGTCATCGACTCCTACTTAGACGGCGGCTCGTATGTAGGCGGCGTGGTGGGCTATAACGACATCAGCGGCACCGTGCAGTACGTCTATAACACCGGCAACATCCAAGGCAGCAGCCAGTATGTAGGCGGTGTGGTGGGTCGGAATCAATACATCGTGCGGTACGCCTACAACACCGGCACAGTATTCGCCCAGAACTATGCAGGCGGCGTGGTGGGCCATAACAATTACATCCTGGAGTACGCCTACAACACCGGTTCTGCCAGCGATTGGTACAATTACTACGTCGGCGTGACGGGCTACAACCGCGACTCCACCAAACTGAAGAACTGCTACTATCTGGCAGACAGCGAAACCGACGAGCTTGACGGTACCACCGCCAAGACCGCCGGGCAGTTTGAGATCGGTGAGGTGGCATACCTCTTAAACGGCGACCAAAGCACCATCGTCTTCAAGCAGACTCTGGGCGAAGACGGCGATGCAGCGCCCAACTTCACCGGCGGCACCGTGTATCAGGTGACCAACTGCAAGAGCGAAGTCGTCTACAGCAATACCAACGAAAATATTGACCACAGTTACGAAAACGGCACCTGCACCGTCTGCGGCGCAGCCTGCGCCCACACCGGCGGCGAAGCAACTTGCACCACTCTGGCAGTCTGCACCGTCTGCGGCGAGAGCTACGGCGATGTGGACACCACCAACCACGATGAAACCGTTGCTTTCAACGACAACGGCTTCTGCCCCAACGG
>JAFQPT010000293.1 GCA_017411665.1 Oscillospiraceae bacterium
ACTACATCTATTTCTATAACCATCAACGTATCCAGTTAAAAACTGGAGTAGCGCCGCTAACGCTGCGCTACTCCGCTTAAAACTCAATATTTCCTACTATGGGGCTTTTTTGTACTGTCCGTATAATTTGGAGCAGTGCAAAAAGAGGTGCTTTTTTTATCGCCCTTGTGCAATCAAGTACTCTGTCTGTTCCTTCAGTCCCTGTCTCAGAGAGATAGAAGGGACGGGCAGTCCTGCGTTTTTGAGCTTGGTTAAATCGTATACACGGTCGCAGAAATAAATGGCAGCATCGGGATGGGTATCCACATATCCTTCCTCGGGCAGATACTCGAAGGTGACGGGCAGACCGAGAATGTCACCGAGTATCTCAAAATACTGTTTGTTGGTGACGATATCGGGGCCTGCGATGCAGAAAATCTCGTTGAAGGTGTTCTCATTTTCGATGGCCGCCAGCATTGCCTTGGCAAGGTCGCGGGCATCCAGTGCCTGCAGCAGGTACTCGCCGCTGCCTACGAGGGTCACGGGTTTGCCGCTGCGCAGATGGTCAAGCATGTCCTTTTGTCTGGTGTGGGTGGGGAAGCAGCCCAGCTCGGATTTCGGCCCGTACATATGGGGCGGACGGAAGAGTGTCCAACGGAGGTTGTCGGGACATTCATTCAGAAATGCCAGCTCCATGCGACGTTTTTTTGCACCGTAGCTGTCGTCTTCGAAATATTTTTCTCCGTGCTCGTCCTGCGGTACGTTTTTGTATGCGGAATCGTAGCAGGAGTCGGTGGAAATTGCAATCAGACGGGAAGTAAATGCAGGGAGAATCTCCATATCGGCTCGAGCCTGCTGCTCATTGAAACATATGCAGTCCAATACCGCGTCGAATCGCAGACTCAGTTGTTGCAGTGCGGCGCGGAGGGCATCGGGGTCGTCACGGTCGGCGATGATCGGGTGGGCGTTGGGGACAGGGCTGCGCAAGCCACGAGTCATATATCATACCTCATGCCCTGCTTCCAATGCAGCATCCATCACATGTCCGCTGACAAAACCGCTGCCGCCGATGATCAATAGCTTCATATACCATCACTCCTTGGGTTTATTGTATCAGACAGAATGGAGTCCATCAATCAAAAGAGAGCAGTTTGTAAATTTTCCTTGTTTCCTATTGGCGAAACGGGGATTTTGCTTTATACTGTCAAAAAGCAAACGCAAAGGAGGCGAAGCCATGACAAATACCGTCAGTCGAGTCATTGAAGTGATTTTGTGCATTTTTCTGACTCTGGTCATCGTTGTAACAGGGTTTATCGGCTACGCCCATCGCCAAAAGCTGTGGATATTTGCGGAGGAAATTCCCACTGTGGGTTTCCCTGTGGAAACAGCCATCGTTGGCGGTGCGGAAGGGGCTGAGCCTGCGTGGCACTATGCCTTTGCGCCTTCCTATATCCGTGAGAAAGCGTATTATACCCCCGAAGCCATTGCGTGGCCTGCAGAGTATTTCTATTACCACAATAAAATCTTTGATAAGAGCATTGTCAATGACGTGACAGTAGGGGAATTCCCTGTGCTGCTGCAGTGGGACAAGCGTTGGGGCTATGAGCTGTACGGCACCAATTTCATGGGCAACAACGGCTGCGGACCCACTGCATTGACCATTGTGTACGCAGGACTCACAGGCAAAACCGACTGGAATCCCTATTCCCTCGCCATGTACTCCATCGAGCATGACCTGTATGTCCCCAATGTGGGCACCAAGTGGATTTTCATGGAAGAGGGCGGTACGTATCTGGGCTTGACTGTGGAGAAAATCGGGGAAGAGCTGGAGCTTGCCCGTCCCGCACTGGAAGCAGGGAAGGTACTGGTGTGCAAGGTGGGCCCCGGTGACTTTACCTCGGGCGGCCACTTTATTGTGGTGACGAAGCTTTTGGAGGATAACCAAGTGGAAGTCCGTGACCCCAACAGCCGTGATAAGAGTGCAGTGACGTGGGACTTTGACCAAATCATCGGGCAGACCGACTATGTCTGGGCCTACAGCTATGTGGAAGGATATTAAACAGTAAGGAGAATGCGCATGACAGCGGAGAAAAAACGATTCGTGGCTGCCCTGTGCATTCTCCTTGTTTACGTTTTATGGGGCATGACAGGCTGCAGTGCAGAGCAAAGTGTGGGATTTCCCGTTTCTGCAGCGGTGGTCGGCGGAGCGGACCGTGCATGTGCCGCGCATCACATGGCCGTTGTCCCCGAGGCGATTTGGGAGAAGGTGCGGTTTCAGCCGGATACCATGGAATATGCTGCGCTGTACTACGCTTTCGGACAGGCAGATTTGGATACAGACATCTCCGCAGATGTGACGGCGGGGGAAGTACCCCTGCTGCTGCAGTGGGACAAGCGCTGGGGCTATGAGATGTACGGCACAAACTTCATGGGCATCAACGGCTGTGCACCGACCGCCCTTGCCATGGTGTATGTGGGACTGACGGGCAGCACCGATGTGACACCCTATGACCTTGCCCGATATGCCATGGCACACGGGCTGTATGTGTCGGGGCAGGGCACGAAATGGTCGCTTATGGAAACAGGCGGCCGTCATCTGGGACTGAAGGTACAGAAACTGTGGAAGGACGAAAACGCCATTCGTAAGGCATTGGCGGACGGCAAACTGATGACCGTCCGTGTAGGTGCGGGGGATTTTACCGACGGCGGTCATTTCCTCGTGATTTGCGGCATCGACGAGCATGACATGCTCACCATTCGCGACCCCAACAGCCGCGAGAAAACGGCGCAGCCGTGGGCATTTGAACGTGTTATGGAGCAGGCAAGCTGCTTCTGGAGCTTTGAAAAATGAGGAATCAAAAAGCACCCTTTGGGGTGCTTTTTTGAGGGTATGGAACATAATAGCAGATTGGCCGTCCAAATTAACAACTTACTCATGCATGAGACCATAAAGAAACGAGGTAAGTTGTGATGAACCGATGGAAAAAGACAGCCGCTCTGCTGCTTGTGGGCGGAGTGCTTGTGCTGAATATCTGCAGCTGCAGCAGAGGAGAATCCCCGAAGCTCGACAACGGACAAACAGAGCAGCCCGTTGCAACGGAGACGGCAACCCCTGTGCCTACGGAAGGCATCATTCTTGTGAATTGCTGGAAGCCGATTGACGAGAGCTACTCGGTTGACGTTCGAGAACTGCCCAACGGACAGAAGGTGGCAGCAGAGTGCTACGCAGAGCTGATGGAAATGCTGGACGACTGCCGCGGGGAAGGCTTGAATCCGGAGGTCTGCTCGGGCTTTCGCACGATTGCATTTCAGCAGAGCCTATACGAGGACAAAGTAGAGCGGGTCATGGAGGAAGGGCATGTGCGGGAGGATGCAGAGCGCATTGCTGCCACAGAGGTTGCCCGACCGGGAACCAGTGAGCATCACACCGGGCTTGCAGTGGACCTCATTGACAAGGATTACCCTGTGCTGGATGAGACCCAGGAGCAGCATCCCACCCAGCAGTGGTTTATGAAAAACAGCTGGAAGTATGGATTTGTGCTGCGGTATCCTACAGGGAAAACCGACATCACGGGTATTATTTATGAACCGTGGCATTATCGTTATGTGGGCGTGGAGGCTGCGGAGCGGATGCATGAGCAGGACTTGTGTCTGGAAGAATACCTGGAAAGATATGGGTAATTATCAAAACCAATTGATCATGCACTTCAAATAAAAACAGGCACGGCATACACAGCCGTGCCTTTTTTTGTATACTCTTAATGTCCGCAGGTGTGGCTGCCGAGCGTGGGCAGGACACCGCTGTGAACAATCTTGCCGTCCTCAATGTCATACAGTTTGAATTCCTTGCTGTGTCCGAAGTGCCGGAAAATATTGCCGTCTTCGTAAGTAACTGCGATTCTCCTGTGCAAAGTCTCCTTTATGCATTTTGATGTGTTTATTCTATTCTTATTTTCACAGGAAGTTAAATTTGTGTAACTGACTGTTTATATGGCGTGCTTGCTGTATTTACCCAAATGTGGTATACTGGTCAAAAAATCGGAAAGGATGGTGGGCCATGGGTACTGTGATGTGTTTGTCTCTGGGCTATTTTCTGGGCTCACTGAGTCCGGCGGCGTATCTTGCAAAACTGAAGCGAGTCAATCTCCGCAGAGAGGGTTCCGGCAATCTGGGCGCCACCAACACCATGTTGGTCATGGGCTTCCGTTATGGACTGTTTGTGCTGTTGTTTGATTTGATGAAGACCATTTTTGCAAATCGCCTTGCAAAGGTGCTGTTTCCCCATTTGTATCTTGCGGGACTGCTGGCTGCGTGCGGTGCGGTCATCGGACATATTTTCCCCTTTTATATGCACTTCCAAGGAGGGAAGGGGGTTGCCTGTCTGGCGGGACTGGTTATGACCTTCGATTTCGGTCTGTTTCTGTTGCTGCTTGCCGTCGGGGTGATGGTGATGTTCGTTTTTAACTACGGTGTGATTGCCCCTGTGACTGTCGCTGCGGTATTTCCATGGTTTGTGCTATGGAAAACCCAAAGCTTTTGGGCGTGGCTGGTGACTGCTGCGGTGGGATTGCTGGTCATACAGAAGCATCGGGAGAATTTCGAGAGAATCAAGGCTGGGGAAGAAATCAAGGTACGCACCTATTTCGGTGAGCGGCTGCCCTGCAGACAGCTGAAATCAGCGGACAAGGACGATTATCAGGAATAAAAAGAGTCTCCTTTCGGAGACTCTTTTTTGTTTAAAGGTCGAGGTCGTAAGAGAGAATTTCACCGCTCTCCGCATGGATTTCGTATTCAAATTCCATATTGTTTACGTAAAACTGTACTTCATATTGAGGCACGCGGTCGTCAATTTCATATTCGGTGTACAGATACTGAACCTCTTCGGCGGTGTAGCCACTGTGGGAGAGGGCAATGTCCATGGCCTGTGCATAGGTGAGCTGGTCGGGGGTCGGGGTGTTATAGAGCTTTTCATCAAGAGCAGGTGTCACAGACTGGGAGACGGACTGCTCAAGAGGAATGGAATCATCCGAGATGCGGATGGTTTGCGCAGGGACACAGCCGCTCAGCAGGGTCATCAGCAGCAAAACGGCGAGGATGAGGAAGTGTGTACGGTGTTTCATGTGACGTCTCCTTTCTGTGTGGTTTGAGGTTATCTTCCCCGTGATTGGAGGAACTATTCCATAAAAAATGCCGGGTCCCCGCCGAAGGGACCCGGCGGTAGTGTTGGTATCGTCGAGTGATTGATTTGTTAGGGTTGGGTTTGTAATGCACAAAATATATTGGCAAAAACGGTACCGGGAGGCTCTGCAGAAATTAGCAATTGCTTAGGTGCGATCTGCCAGCTTGTCCAGCATATCCCAAACACCCAGCATGTACATGATGCCCAATGCGCGGTCATACAGACCGTAGCCGGGACGGACGTTGCCGGGGCCTTCATCCCACAGATGACGGCCGTGGTCGGGACGGATGTAGCCTTCG
>JAFQPT010000294.1 GCA_017411665.1 Oscillospiraceae bacterium
AAGCGCAATAAAAAACGCACCCTACAGGGTGCGTTTTTTATTGCGTCACTTTCAATTTTGTCACACGATGGTTTTCCACAGAGACCACCTCAACGGTCCAGCCTCCGTATTCCACCACATCGCCAACTTCCGGCAGCTTACTCAGCAATTCCATCATCCAGCCGCCAACAGACACCATGGTAGAATCTGTTTTCACACGGAAATAGTCCGAAAAGTCCTCCAAATCCGCAATCCCGTCCACTTCGTAAGTATCCTCATCGATTTGGCGAATGCTTTCCACGATTTCATCGTGTTCATCCCAAATTTCGCCAACCAGTTCCTCCAAAATATCTTCCATCGTTACAATCCCGAAAGTGCCGCCATATTCATCCACAACAACCGCCACATGACTTTTCGTCTTTTGCAGCAGCTTCAGCAGCTGACTGATGCGTTCTCCCTTGGGCACAAACACTGCGGGAGTCATAATTTCAGCAACAGGCTTTTCACTGATGCCCGCGCCGGTATAGAAATCCTTCTGATGAATCACACCCACAACATGGTCAATGGTACCTTCATAAACTAACAGACGGGAATACATGCTTTCCGCAAAAACATGTGCGGTTTCTTCCTTGGTAGCTGTCACAGGCACCGCCACCAAATCCACACGATGGGTCAATATATCTGTCGCTTCACGATCGGTAAACTCAATGGCATTGCGCAGGAGCTGACCGGCTTCGCTGTCAATACTGCCTTCCTGCTGCACTTCTTCTACAAACATCAGCAGTTCTTCCTGACTCATTTTGTTATCCGCTTCCACCTTCAGCAGCTTTGCCAGCATTCTTTTCCATGCGGAGAAAAAAGCATTTACGGGAGTCAACAACCAAATCAATCCTTTGAGAATGGGGGCTGCAAACATAGCAAATTTTTCGGGCGTTTCTTTTGCAATGCTTTTCGGAGAAATCTCACCAAACAGCAGCACGACAACCGTCAGAACCGCAGTAGAAATTGTCGCACCGATATCCCCATACAGCCCTACAAAAATAATGGTACCCAAAGAAGATGCAAGAATATTGACCACGTTGTTACCAATCAAAATAGTAGAAATCAACTTGTCATAGCTTTCTGCCAACCCCATTGTAACGGCAGCACGATGATTTCCCTTTTCCACCAGAGTCTTCAGACGAGTCTTATTGGCAGAGGAAAATGCCGTTTCCGATGCCGAAAAAAACGCAGACATCACAATGCACAACACCATGACAGCAATATATATCACATTTATATCATTCATTATAAATCTCCTTTATGTCATTTCAAATACAGTAATTTCTTAAAAATAGGCGCAAAAAAACACACCCCGATGCCCCAGCGGGTATCCGGATATGCCAAACCGTAAATGACAAACGAGATTGGGATTGTTCGCTTCGTCACTGTCACTATCCATAAAAGCTTGCAGTACCTCCTTAAAATATATTGTACGGTATCATACACGGCAACAAGCTCAAATACAATAGTAAATCACATTTCTTTTCAAATTCTTTACAATTCCTTTGTCCACTCGAACACGTAAAACTGCACAAAATCTATTTTTTCTTTCCACATAAATTCCAATTTCAATTTTATCATCGCTAATTATTTGACAATATACTTCCTCAATGTTAAACTGAACACAGATATATCCTGCCATAAAACAAGGAGGAAAATTACTATGGATTATTTGAAGAGAGCATTTGAACTGAAGGACGTTATGGTTGCTGACCGTCGTACCGTTCACCAGTTTGCAGAAATCGGCATGGACACCGTTCAGACTGCTGACTATGTTATGGATCAGCTGACCAAGCTGGGCTACGAACCCAAGCGCTGCGGTGGCAACGGCGTTGTTGCTACCATCGGCAATGGCGGCAAGACTCTGCTGCTGCGTGCTGATATGGACGCTCTGCCCTTCCCCGAAGACTCCGGCGAACCTTTCGCAGCTACCAACGGTCATTCCCACTCCTGCGGTCACGACATGCACACCGCATGGCTGCTGGGCGCAGCTCGTATGCTGAAGGAAAACGAAGCAGCACTGGAAGGCACCGTTAAGTTCATGTGGCAGCCCGGTGAAGAAACTTTCCAGGGCAGCAAGGCTATGCTGGCTGACGGCGTTCTGGAAGGCGTTGACGCAGCAATGGCTTGCCATGCAGCTGCAGGTCAGATTCCTCTGGGTCTGGTTATGTACAACGACAAGAACACCATGATGTACTCCAACGACTCCTTTAAGATCACCTGCGTTGGCTACCCCTCTCACGGCGCATACCCCGAATACGGCATTGACCCCATCAACATCGCTGTTCACGTTTACCAGGGTCTGCAGAACCTGATCGCTCGCGAAAAGTCCAGCACCATCCCCATGGTTCTGACCGTTGGCAAGATCAATGCAGGCGTTGCTAACAACTCCCTGCCCGGTGAATGTGTCATGGAAGGCACCATGCGCGGCACCGATAAGGAACTGCGTGAAAAGCTGAAGGCTCGTCTGGTCACCACCGCTGAAAAGATCGCCGAAGCATTCGGCGGCAAGGCAATCGTTGAATGGACCGCAGAAGTTCCCCCCGCAATCTGCAACCCCGACATGGTTAAGTCCGTGATCGGCTATCTGGGCGAAGTTGGCGTTCAGGGCTTCTACCCCGTACCCGACATGCAGGCTTCCGCATCCGAAGACTTCGCATGCGTTCTGGAACAGGTTCCCGGCGTTCTGCTGTACATCTCCACCGGTTACGTTGATCGTCCCGTTGCTGCTGCTCATGACCCCAAAGTCATCTACAACGAAGACGCTCTGTGCCAGGCTGCTGCTTACATCGCACACGCTGCTACCCGTTGGCTGGCTGACAACAAGTAATAAAAACTCCGTTTTCGATGAACCTCCTTTCGGAGCTTCATCGAGATATGCCCCGCCTGCGGCGATGGCTCTTCAGCCTGCCGCAGCGCACAAAGACCTCCGTTATACAACGGAGGTCTTTGCACGTTTGCAGTCTGAGCCGTATTTTTCGCTTCGTACATGCCGGCGCGAAAAATGTATATAACTTTATTCGCTGCATACGCAGCGAACTCTGCGAGGCTACTTGCCTTTTGTTTTTCTTTCGGGTAGACTATCCTTATCTTACCAAGGAGACTCTGCCCATGTCCAACGATGAACTGCTATTGAAAAAACGCCTGACCGAGCTGGCCGAAAAGGCTTACGGGCAAGGCACATATACCTTCACAAACTTTCTCGGTCTGGCGGAGCAGGATGTTCTCAGTCGTCTGGAACGTGAGATACGTCACGTTCCTAAAACGCTTTATGGCGGCGCAGAAGGCTGTCAGCGCGTCATGGTGCGCTTCGGAGACGAAGACCTGTGCGGATACGATTTACCCTTCCCCATTATCTGTCTGAAAGCCGCACCCATTGCACCGAAATATGCCAACAAACTGACCCATCGCGACATTCTCGGAGCACTGATGAATCTGGGCATCACCCGCGAACAGTTGGGTGACATCGTGCTGCGGGATAACACAGCCTACATCTTCGCCACAGAGAAAATCGCTCCGTTTATCGCAGACAACCTCACCAAAGCCAAGCACACCCAGCTGACTGTGGAAATCGTGGAGGAGCTCCCCGAAGGGGCACTGTTCACTCTTGAAACCAGACAGTGTGTCGTCTCCTCCGAGCGTATCGATGGTGTTGTGGCTCATGTATATAAATACTCCCGCTCTCAAGTCAATGAGCTGTTCTGCGGGAGAAAAATCTTCCTTAATGGCAAGTGCTGTGAAAATACCAGCACAGTGCTAAAAGACGGAGACACGATTTCCGTCCGCGGCGAAGGCAGATTCATTTACCGCGGTGCCGTCCGCACCACCAAAAGCGGCAACCTCAGCGTTGAAATTGATATGTATGTATAATTCTCCAAAGGACGATGCGCAATCGTCCTTTTTTTCTTGACTTTCTCCGCTCCGCAAAGTATGATTAGTATAACTAATCATACTTTTATATTGGGAGGATTTTTTATGGAATGTCATGAAGGTAAGTTTGCATGGATGGTCAAAATTGGCGAAAAAGGGCAGTTTGTAATCCCCAAAGAAGCACGTGAAATGTTCGACCTGCATCCGGGAACCAACATCATCGTTTTGGGAGATGCGGAAAAAGGGCTGGCAATCCTGCCTCGTAAGCTGCAAAGCGAATACATCGCACGTATTTTTTCCGAACTGGATTATTAAAAAAGGATTGAATCATGAGTAAAATTGTATTTTTCTGTATACCCGCTCACGGGCACACCAACCCGACATTGGGTGTAGTGAAAGAACTGATTCATCGTGGGCATGAGGTATGGTACTATTCTTATAACAATCTCCGTGACAAAATCGAAGCCACCGGAGCAACATTTGTCTCATGTGATGCATTCGACGCTGAGCAGCGCATTGCACCAAAGGATGCCGCACGAATCGGAAAAGACCTTGCATTTTCCACAAAAGTTCTTGTGGATACGACTCTGGCATTAGATGACACAGTCATGGCTCATATGCAGGCACTGCAGCCGGACTGTATCGTCGCCGACTCTATGGCTGTGTGGGGAAAAGCCGTTGCAATCAAACTGGGGATTCCTTTTGTATCTTCCACAACTACTTTTGCCTTTAATCAACATTCCGCTCAAGTCATGAAGCAAAGTCTTTGGGAATTGATAAAGATGTTGCTGTCTATGCCCAAAATCAACAAGCAGCTGAAGCGCCTGCAGAAAAAAGGATACCCCATCCATAACATTCTGGATATCATTCAAAACGACAATGATACCCACACCATCGTATATACCTCTCCGGAATTTCAGCCCTGCTCCGATACATTCTCCAATCGTTATTCCTTCATTGGACCGTCCATTCGCCCCATTGAGCATCCTATTCAAAAAACACAAGACAAACTCATTTACATCTCTATGGGAACCGTCAATAACGACATGCTTCCCCTTTACAAGCAGTGCATCGCCGCATTTGCGGAAACCGAGTATCAAGTTATTCTCTCCGTAGGTGATCATCTGGATATTCGCAAACTGGGTGTGCTGCCCCAACACATATCTGTTTATCCTCGTGTTGACCAAATCGCGGTATTGGAACA
>JAFQPT010000295.1 GCA_017411665.1 Oscillospiraceae bacterium
AGCCTGTCACGCTGGAGGTCGAGGGTTCGAGCCCCTTCACGGTCGCCACTTATGCCGCAGATGAAAATCTGCGGCATAAAAAATGCTGCTATAGCTCAGATGGTAGAGCACGTCATTGGTAATGACGAGGTCAGCAGTTCGAATCTGCTTAGCAGCTCCAGAAAATCCCGAATGCGAAAGTATTCGGGATTTTTCATTCTCGGGAAAACAACAAAAAGGCAGTGGATTCCACTGCCTTTTTGTTATTTTAGTTCTTTTTCGTCTGCCAGTCACGAATCAGCTCAACGACCTTACCGCTGAGCAGGAACAGGGCAATCAGATTGGGAATTGCCATAATGCCGTTGCAGGTATCGGCAATGCCCCACATCAGACCCAAATCCATGGTAGCACCTACAATGGCGACCAGAGAATAGGCAATCATAAAGGGCTTGATGAGCTTATCGGAACTGAGGTATTCCAGTGCGCGTGCACCGTACAGCCCCCAGCCCAGGATAGTGGAGAATGCAAAGCAGCACATAGCTACGGCTGTGAAGAGGGAAACCCAGTTGCCGTAAGTGATGACGAATCCGCTGATGGTCAGTTCCGCACCTGCAGCCACACCGTAGGTAATGGGCGTTCCGCTGAGCAGAATGGTCATAGCGGTCAGTGTGCAGATGATAATGGTATCGGTGAATACTTCGAAGATCCCGAACACACCCTGCTCCACGGGGTCTTGTTCGGCGGAGGATGCATGAGCGATAGAGCCGGTACCCAGACCTGCTTCGTTGGAGAAAATACCGCGGCCCACACCCTTCTGCATACAAAGGAACATGCTGCCGACTACACCGCCTGTAACAGCCTGCGGATTAAATGCACCGTAGAAAATAGACTGCATAACAGCAGGGATTCGTTCAGCGTTGAGTATGATGACACCGATGCCCAGTACGATGTACAGCAGCGCCATGAAGGGGACAAGACGCTCCGCGACCTTACCGATGCGCTTGACTCCACCCAGCAGCACCAGCGCTACGATGATTGCTACGGAAATACCCAGAATCCATGCAACAGTACCGGTTGCACTTGCGTCGATTATATTGTAGTTCAGCAAAGCGGTGTTTACGGAAGATACGATGGTATTGACCTGTGTTGCGTTGCCGGTGCCGAATACAGTGATGACGGCAAACAAAGCGTACAGCGTAGCAAGAAAGTGCCACTTTTTGTCCAGACCGTTCTTGATACAGTACATGGGGCCACCGACCCAGTCACCCTGTGCGTTGCGTTCACGATAGTGTACTGCCAATGTCACTTCGGCAAATTTGGTGCACATACCCAGCAGCGCGGACATCCACATCCAAAACACGGCACCGGGACCGCCGATGGCGATTGCGCCTGCGACACCCGCAATGTTGCCTGTACCTACGGTAGCAGACAGGGCAGTGCATACCGCCTGGAAGGGGGTAATGGCACCATGTCCGGCGTCTTCTTTGGAAAAGATTTTGCCCAGAGTGGCTTTGAGCGCGTATCCGAATTTACGGAACTGGAAAAACCCTGTGCGGATGCTCAACAGGAGACCGACACCGATGATGCAAATCATTGCGGGGGCACCCCAGACCAGTCCGTTGATAAAGTGATTGATTTGTGTGATGGTTTCTAACATATTATGACTCCTGAAATGCGCAAGATGTTCCACAGTGTACTACAAAGTTTTCAGAAATGCAAGCGTAATTACGATAAACGCAGAAATGATTAAAATAAAAAATGACATTAACGCAATTATTTTTGGTTTAGGGCGGGAGGACGGAAGAGATTTCACGGTGCTTGGAAAAATAGAATAATTTTTTGTTTTTTGTGAGAAAAAAGTGTTGACAAAGTGGGTTCTCCGTGTTATTATAACTGAGCACCTGGCCGTGTAGTACAGTCGGTTAGTACGCCAGCCTGTCACGCTGGTGGTCGAGGGTTCGAGCCCCTTCACGGTCGCCACAATGCCGCAGACGTAAGTCTGCGGCATAAAATATGCTGCTGTAGCTCAGGTGGTAGAGCACGTCATTGGTAATGACGAGGTCGGCGGTTCGAGTCCGCCCAGCAGCTCCAGAATCCCGAATGCGAAAGTGTTCGGGATTTTTCATACTCGGGAAAACAAAAAAGGCAGTGGAGTCCACTGCCTTTTTGTTTTTAACGGTATTGTTCGAAATAATCAATGAGACTTTCGGCACCTACGTTTTTCAAATATACGTAATTAAACTCACGATGCACATCCCAGTTCTCAACCTTAAACTGTGTGAGTTTGGGATTGTTTTCCGCAATGGCTGCGTAGGCAAAGGTGATGCCGATGCCGGAGGACAAAAGTTGTTCCAACAAACCGAAGTTGCTGATGCAGGTTACGCGGCTGAAATCCTGTATCGTGTGATTGTATTCCGCCAGAACATCCTCCAGAATCTTTCGGGTGCCGGAGCCTTCTTCGCGGAGGAACAGGTTTTCCTTCCACAGCTGCTGCAGAGACACCGTTTTTCCCGCAAAGGGATGCTCTACACTGCACAGGCCGACGAAGGGTTCTTTTCGATACAGGCGGCTGCCATACTGTGTTTTGTTGAAGAAGCCCTCAATCAGCGCGAAGTCTAGCTCACCCTTATCAATGAGCGCAAGAATTTTTTCTGTGTTATCTACCTCAACCCGCAGGGTGTGATTGGGGTCTGTCAGATAGCGTCCCAGCTGTTCGGGGATGACAAACTCCCCGATGGATTTTGTGGCACCGATGGACAAATGGCGGCCGCGGGTATCCTGCATCTGAGCCAGTGTCTGGGCTTCCTGATAGCGCATGGCATATCCACTGCGTTCCAACAGTTCTCCCTGAGGTGTTTTTGTCAGCCTTTTTCCGTCATAAGAAAACAATTTGCAGCCGTAATTTTGTTCCAGTGCGCGGATATGCTGCGTGACAGCGGGCTGAGTGATGTGTAGTTTTTGTGCGGCGAGGGTATAATTCATGGTCTCACACAGCGTGAGAAATGTGTGCATTTTGTGATCCAACATAGCATTTACCTATAACAAAAATTTATTATGAGATTATGAACCATAATTGGATTTTATCATAATGCTGTGAGATAATCAATGCCGTTGAAAAGAAAGAGAGGATACTGTTGTGAAAAATATTTTAGAACTGATTCCCGGATTTGCATTGGCGTTGATGATTGCAGCCGTTGCAAAGCTGATTGAAGGATTGCAGCCTATTCACCTGATCGGAGCGGCTGTGATTGCGCTGTTTATCGGGATGCTGATCAATCATTTCAAGAAACCTTCAGATATGGTCAAAAAAGGATTAAAGTTTACATCTAAGAAGGTGTTGAAATTTGCAATTATTCTGCTGGGTGCATCTTTGAGTATCGGCACCATTTTGCAAGTTGGCAGAATGAGTTTGACGGTCATGTGTTTTACCTTGCTGACTTGTTTCGGCGGTGGATACTTTGTGGGTAAAGCTTTGGGACTGAATTGGAAGCTGTCCAATCTCATCAGCGCAGGTACGGGGATTTGCGGCGGCAGTGCCATTGCGGCCATTGCGCCTGTGATTGATGCGGAGGACAAAGACATTACCTATGCTATGTCTGCCACGTTCCTGTTTGATATGGCGATGATTGTTCTGTTTCCGATTATGGGCAGAGCACTGGGACTGAGTGATATGGCCTACGGTTTGTGGGCAGGTACTGCGGTCAACGATACATCCAGTGTAGTTGCGGCAGGCTATGCCTTTTCCGAGGCAGCAGGGGATTTTGCGACTATGGTGAAGTTGACCCGTACGTTGTCTATCATTCCTACTGTGATTGTATTTGCGCTGATTAATGTACACCTGAAGAAAAAAGAAGCTTTGGCACTGGGTGAGCAGGCAAATGTAACAGTCGATGTGAAGTTCCGCAGTCTGTTTCCCTGGTTCATACTGGGATTTTTGGCACTGGCGCTGGTGAACAGCTTTGGTGTGATTCCCGCGGACATGTCTGCGGCGGCAAAGAGCCTGAGCAAGTTCCTGATGGTTACTGCGCTGGCTGCCATCGGTTTGAATACCAGCTTCGATGAAATGGCAAAGAGCGGAATTCAGCCTATGCTCCACGGGTTTATCATTTCCGCATTGGTGGTCATTGTTGCTATTGCGGTTGAATGGTGCATGGGGATGGTATAAAAAATCCACACCGAAAGGTGTGGATTTTTTATTCCCATGCTTTCAGCACAGAGGAATCAATAAGAGAGGCATCGAAACGGTAATGCCCTGTTACGGTATCATGGGTCAGCGCGTCTTCCTCACGGTCGGGATTTGCTCCGCCGTTATGAATCACGAAGGCCAGCCCATCTTTTGTGCGGTAATCGGAAATGATACCGATGTGTGTATCGTTTCCGAAAATCACAATATCACCCGGCTGCCACTGTGCGATGTCATAAATATCTGTGGTCAGAGACTGCCCGTAGGTTTTGAAAAATACGTGGAGATTTGTCACTCTGCGGAAATCAATGTTCGGGTCGGCTGCTTCAACATTCGGGTACGCCCATGGTCTTGCGGTGATATCCGCATCTACCATAGCCTTCAGGTCATAGCCCGCATGCTTGAAAGCCCGCCACACAAGGTCGGTGCAGACTCCTTTCCAAAAGGGAGGATAGCCGCCTTCGTAATACTCATCCACATACTGCGGATGCAGCAGGGCATCCGTGCGTGCCCCTTTCATGAAATCGGTATAGTCATCGGTTTCGTTGCCGTTATAATCAACGCTGCTTGTGATGATGTCAATGCCGAAATGCTTTGCCTTTTTGGCATATTCGGGAATGATGCCGTAATACTCTCCGTAGTACAATCCGCCAATCAGCAGGACTGACAGTACGACGGTCAGCACAGTGCGGAACAGAAAACGAAAGAATCGTTTGATTGTGTCAAAAATCATAGGCTCATTCCAGATACAGCTCACGCAGACGGATGAGCTTTTCCTCGGTCATACCCAGTTTTTCACGGATCAGGGAATCCATACCGCCGCAAAGCTCGGTGGCGATTTCGTACAGTCGGTTCAGATAATCGGGATGCACGTTATCCATGATGCGGATGATGTTCATCAGAGTATCATCATTTTCCACCAGACGTGCCTGCCGAATGGTTTCTTCGGTAACGGGATTGAGACGCTCGGCGGTATACAGATAGTCCGCCAGAATCATCTCGGGAGGGACTCCCAGCGCGGTTTCCAGCAGTATGGCCCCTGTGCCGCAGCGGTCTTTTCCCATGGTGCAGTGCCAGAGCGTGGCACCTTCTTCCTGGGCAAGAAGAAGGTTGAAGAACTCGGCATAATGCTGTAAGCCTTCTTCTTCGAAGAATTTACCGTACAGTCCAATCATACGCTGGTGGGGGTCACTGCCTTCTACGTTATGAGCCATGCGCAGCGCAGACTCTACGGGGTTATGAGGCACGGCGGTTTCGCGGGTGACACCTTCCGCTTTTTTCTCGAAAATGGGACAGCGGAGATATTCCACCCCGGGCAAAACGGTGTCGGGGCGGCGGTTGATTTCGTTTTCGGTGCGCATGTCAATGACTGTTTTGAGATGGTAGTCATGAAGCAGTTTTTCCCCATCCTCGGGGGTGATATATGCCAGATGACCGCAGCGCAGCAGACGTCCGTACTTGATGCGGCGTCCGTCCGCAGCGGGCAGACCGCCCAAATCACGGAAATTGGGCGCACCTTCCAGTCGGTGCCTGTCAAACAGTTCGTGAATCATATGCGGAACAGTCTCCTTCCGTTTTCCATGGTGATGGCAGCGGCTTCCTCCATGGAGATTCCCTTGATTTCACCGATTTTTGCGGCTACATACTGCAGCTTGGCGGAGTCATTGCGCTTGCCGCGGAAGGGCTCGGGTGTCAGATAGGGAGAGTCGGTTTCAATGAGAATGCGGTCAAGGGGGCAGACTTCCAGAACTTCCAGCTGCTTGCGGTTGTTTTTATAGGTCACGGGACCGTCGAAACCCAGGTACCAGCCGCGCTTCAGCAGCTCCTTTGCCATTTCCGCACTGCCGGAGTAGCAATGGAATACACCGGGAATGTCATATTCCTTTGCAATTTCCAGGATGTCGCCGTGGGCTTCACGGTCATGAATGATGACAGGCAAATCCAGCTCCAGCGCCAAATCCATCTGGGCGCGCAATGCCTGCTTTTGCAGGTCGATATAGGTTTTATCCCAGTAATAATCCAGACCGATTTCACCGATGGCGACCACCTTGGGGTGCTTTGCCAGCTGACGGAGATTTTCGACAGAGTTTTCATTCCAGCCGCTTTCAATCAAATCACTGGGGTGCCAGCCCACTGCTGCGTAGACAAAGGGGAAGGCTTCCGCCAGTGCAATGGCGGCTTTGGAAGAGTCCTCTTCGCAGCCCGGATTGACGATGAGACTTACGTTCTGTGCCGGCATGGAAGCCAGCAGCTCCATACGGTCATCCTTGAATTTATAACTGTCATAGTGTGCGTGTGTATCAAAAAACATCGTAATGCTCCTATTGTTGAATTGCATATATTATAACAATTTTTTTCGGCACCTGCAATCGTTGCAGTTGCGGCGGCATTATGTTATATTATTAACGTGCATGATTTTGGGAAAAACCGATGATTTGCACAAAAAAAGAGAAAAGCGCCCGCTGTTACTCCATTTCCATAGCATCGGGACAGCTGTAAAAAAAGGAGGAAATATCCGCCCGACCGGCGGTGCGGCAGTGTGGAGACCTGCCGTAATGCCACAGAGGTTTCGCTCCTGTGTGTGCGAGGAAGTATTTGCGGAGGCATTGCTTCTACGGTCAAATGTTTATGGCAACTGTAAAGTTGAATGGTGTCAAGAAAATCTATGACAACGCGGTAACTGCAGTTCACAGCTTCGATCTGGAAATCGCTGACAAGGAATTTATCGTTCTGGTCGGCCCTTCCGGCTGCGGCAAGTCCACCACCCTGCGTATGATCGCAGGTCTGGAAGACATTTCCGCAGGTGATCTGTTCATTGACGATGTTCGCGTCAACGACGTGGCACCCAAGGACAGAGACATCGCAATGGTATTCCAGAGCTATGCACTGTACCCCCACATGAGCGTATATGACAACATGGCATTCGCTCTGAAGCTGCGCAAGATGGACCCCAAGGAAATCGACAAGCGCGTACGCGAAGCAGCAGAAATTCTGGACATTACCCAGTATCTGGAACGCAAGCCCAAGGCACTGTCCGGCGGTCAGCGTCAGCGTGTTGCAATCGGTCGTGCAATCGTTCGTGAACCTAAGGTATTCCTGATGGACGAACCTCTGTCCAACCTGGACGCAAAGCTGCGTAACCAGATGCGCGCAGAAATCATCAAGCTGCGTCAGCGCATCGACACCACTTTTGTATATGTTACCCACGACCAGACCGAAGCTATGACTTTGGGCGATCGTATTGTTATTATGAAGGACGGCTGGATCCAGCAGATCGGCACTCCTCAGGAAGTATTCGACCACCCCAACAACGTATTCGTAGCAGGCTTTATCGGTATGCCTCAGATGAACCTGTTCGAAGGCAAGCTGAAGCAGACCAGAACCGGCTACATTGTTGAAGTCGGCGGTGCGAAGATTCCCGTTGGCGAAGAAATCGCAAAGGGGCTGGCTAAGAAGGGCCATGTATGGTCTGATGTTCTGGTTGGTATCCGTCCCGAACACATTCTGCTGAAGGCAGAAGGTGAAGACGTCATCCACGGCAAGGTAGACGTTTCCGAAATGATGGGCAGCGAAATCCATCTGCACGTAGCAGCTGCAGGCAAGGACGTAGTTGTTCGCGTTCCCACCGTTGACCTGTCTGCAAAGGACCGCGGCGGTTTCGCATACGGCAGTGACTTCAACTTCACTTTCCGTCCCGACGAAATCCACCTGTTCGATCCCGCAAGCGAAAGAAACCTGCTGCCTCTGCAGAAGTAAGGTTTCATTACATATAAAAAGTGCGGTACAAACGTACCGCACTTTTTATACGAAAAAACACCCCGACCAATCTGTCGGGGTGTTTTGCTGTTTAATTTAGGGTTTGAAGCTGTCCTTCAGTGCTACGGAACGGTTGAATACCAGATGATCGGGAGTTGCATCGCGGTTATCCAGACAGAAGTAGCCCTGACGCATGAACTGGAAGCCTTCAGCGGTCTTACCCTTTTCGGGCATTGCAATCTTTGCCAGACCTGCTTCTACCTTGCAGCCGGTCAGTACTTCCAGACTGTCGGGGTTCAGGCAGTCCA
>JAFQPT010000296.1 GCA_017411665.1 Oscillospiraceae bacterium
GCATATGCGGTGGTTCAGCTGCGTATGGATAACGCAGACGGCACCTTGTACAACATGGTTGGCTTCCAGACTCACCTGACATGGGGCGAGCAGAAGCGCGTATTCACCATGATCCCCGCATTGAAGAATGCTGAATTCCTGCGTTACGGTGTAATGCACCGCAACACCTTTATCAACTCTCCCAGTCTGTTGGACCGTTATTATCGTCTGCGTAAGGATCCCCGTATCAGCTTTGCAGGTCAGATGACCGGTGTAGAGGGTTATGTGGAATCTACCGCATCCGGCATGCTGGTCGGTATTGAAACCGCAGCACGTCTGTTGGGCAAGGAAGCGGTGGACTTCCCTCAGGAAACTGCAATCGGTGCTCTGGCACTGTACATTTCCGGCGGCAGCACCGGCGACTTCCAGCCCATGAACATTAACTTCGGCATTATCAAGCCTCTGGGCTATAAGGTGAAGGGCAAGCGCAATAAGAACGCAGAAATTTCCAAGCGCAGTCTGGAAATTTTGGATGAACTGATGAAGAAGGAGGCGTTCGAACTGTGAAAATCATTGTAGATGCAATGGGCGGCGACAATGCCCCTCACGAAATTGTGAAAGGTGCTGTGGAAGCGCACAAGCAGTTTGGATATGAAATCGTTTTGGTTGGTAAGGAAGATGCGGTAAAGGAATGCTTGAAGAACGAAGGCGCTCTGGAACTGTCCGGTATTACCGTAAAGCATGCGGGTGACGTCATTGATATGAACGATGAACCCACCGCAGCCATTCGCCGCAAGAAGGATTCTTCCATGGTGGTTGCATTGAACATGCTCCAGAGCGGGGAAGGCGATGCGGTCGTTTCTGCAGGCAGTACAGGTGCACTGCTCACCGGTGCAACCTTGCTGGTTCGTCGTATCAATGGCATTCGCCGTGCATGTCTGGCACCCTGTGTCCCCAATATTGACAAAGGCTTTGTACTGATTGATGCAGGTGCAAATGCAGAATGTGTTTCCGACCAGCTGGTAGAATTTGCATACATGGGCAGCCTGTACTCCGAACGTGTGCTGGGTGTTTCCAATCCTCGTGTGGGTCTGCTTAACAACGGTGCGGAAGAGCACAAGGGTACTCCCATGCACCAGGAAACCTATCAGCTGCTGACCAAGGCGAAGGGCATTAACTTTGTAGGTAATGTGGAAGGCTCCGGCGTACAGTTTGGCGACGTGGATGTAGTCGTTTCCGACGGCTTCTCCGGTAACATCCTGCTTAAGAGCATGGAAGGTACCGCAAAGCTGGTCATGAAGCTGCTGAAGGAAGCTATGTATTCCAGCTTGAAGAATAAGTTGGCGGCTTTGATGATTAAGAAGGATTTGGCAGTTATGAAGGATCGCATGGACCCCAATCGCGTAGGCGGAACTGCACTGTTGGGGGTTTCCAAGCCTGTCATCAAGGCACATGGTTCTTCCACTGCTCCTGCAATTGTGAATGCAATCAAGCAGGCAGCAACCTTTACCGAATCCGGCTTCATTAAAGCTTTGGAAGAAAATATTGTAAATATGCGCGCAGACGATGCGCAGTAATCATAAAGGAGAATTATTATGAACGTATATCAGACTATTGCAGAAATGGTAGCAGATCGTTTTAACAAGTCCATTGACGAACTGTCCAGAGATACCGAATTTATTGCTGATCTGTGCGCTGACTCCCTGGACCAGATCGAACTGGCTATGGACGTTGAAGAAGCATTTGAACTGGATGAAGTTCCCGAAGAATCTCTGATGAAGATTGTCACCATCGGTGACTTGGTTGACTACGTAGAATCCGTAGTAGATAAAAATGAACGAACTGGAACAGAAACTGCAGTATCACTTTCACGATATCACGCTTTTGGAAAATGCA
>JAFQPT010000027.1 GCA_017411665.1 Oscillospiraceae bacterium
GTAAAAAGACCATTACTGCAAAGATAAGCTATAAGCAGGAAATGTAAAACCAAAAATCCACCACCGCGACTGATAAGGTGGTGGATTTTAAGTAATAGGGGGACAATATGAGTCATCATGAATTGCCCGTATATCCCGGATGGATTACGGAGAAAGAACTTGGTCGCGGCAGCTTCGGCGGCGTGTATCAAATTCGTCGAATGGTTGGGGAAGACATTGAAAGGCGCGCCTTGAAGGTCATTTCCATTCCCACCAACGAAAGTGAGATTCGTGAGCTGCGTCAAAATGACTGGGATCAGGAAAGCATTACCGAATATTTCGGCAGTCAGAAGCAGAATGTTTTGAAGGAATACATGCTGATGCGCAAGTTGAACGGGAATACCAACGTTGTCAACTGTGACGATGTGAGTGCGGTTCAGCATGCGGATGAAATCGGGTGGGATATCTATATTCTGATGGAATTGCTGACTCCAATGGCGGATGCGGTTCCTGTTGTGGTTGATGACCGTCAGGCGATTAAAATTGCAATGGACCTTTGCAATGCATTGATTCTTTGCGAAAGAAATCATATCATTCATCGTGATATCAAGCCTCAGAATATTTTCGTATCGGACAATGGAGACTACAAGCTGGGTGACTTCGGTATTGCAAGAACTATCGAAAGTGCAACGCAGGGGGCATCGACCGTTGGGATCGGTACTTATAATTATATGGCGCCGGAAGTCCGTCTGGGTAAGCCATACAGTCATACTGCGGACATTTATTCTCTGGGGCTGGTGCTGTATTGGCTGCTGAATGAACGGAGACTTCCATTTTATCCCATGCCTCCCGCAAGACCTACTCGAGAGGACTTTGAAAATGCACAGATGCGCCGTATGCGCGGTGACGCGATTCCCGAACCCAAGCATGGCTGTCGAGGTGTGAAAGATGTAATCATCAAGTGCTGCGCCTATGAGGCCTCTAATCGCTATCAGTCTGCTCATGAGCTGATGCGGGCTTTGAAGAAACTGGATGCATCGCTGAACGATTCCGAGCAGTTCGAGGAACCTACGGAGCCGAACATGACGCAGGGAGCAACCGTACGAGTTCAGAAAAAAACTGCTCCGATTCTGACAAAAACCGAGGTTGTCGATTCGGGAAACGGAACAGTTGTTGAGCAGCCTATAGGTGCACATACGAACCTGAAGAAGCCGAATCGTCCTGCTTTGGATAAAGAACCCGTGGTAAATGCGGATGTAGAGTCCCCTTCCACGGAAGCAGCTAAACCGAAGAAAACAGGTCTGATTGTGGGCTTTGTCGCAGTGATTGCGTTGGTGATTGGTGCTCTGGTGATTTTCGGCGGTGGCGGTTCAAGTATTGAAGCGAAATGCCAAAAGCTTGCAAAGGATGGCCTTTATCTGGAGGCGATCTATTTGATTGAGGATGAAATTACTGCGGGCAATGAGGATGAAGCACTTCCGGGACTGCTGGAAGAATATCGCAATGCATTTGTTGCGGAAGAACTGGATTATGCAGAGTGGATCTATGAAGAAACGCAGAATCGTTTGGCGGCTATTGAGAGCATTCAGTATGCCTATGAGAGTTATCCCGACGAACGTTTCCAAGCTGCAATCAATGATCATAAAATTGCAATGAATCATTCTTCTATTTCCGCAGGTGGTGGTTATGCAACTGTTATTCGTGAAAATGGCAGTGTAGTTGCTTCCGGTGAAAATGTTTACAATCAGTGTGCAACAAGCAGCTTGTCCAACATTGTTTCCGTGTCTTCGGGGGACTGTCATTTGGTGGCTTTGACCGACACAGGTCGGGTCGTGGTTTTGGGTCTGAGTAAATACGGTCTCCATAATGCCAATAACTGGACGGATATCGCTGCAGTTGTGGCAGGGGACTATTCCATTCTGGCATTGACCAAGGACGGAAAACTGAAGTCTGTCGGTGAAGAATACAAGCAGCATAATGTGGAGCAGCTATATGGCGATCAGCCTATTGTCGGAATTGCGGCAGGCTATAAGCACAATGTTGTTTTGTATGCGGATGGTACCGTGAAGGCAATTGGCAATAATAAGTATGGTCAGCTGAATGTCGAACACTGGACCGATATAGTCGCAATCTGCGCAGGCAGCTTCCATACAGTTGGTTTGCGTTCCGATGGTACCGTTGTGGCAACCGGCGGCA
>JAFQPT010000297.1 GCA_017411665.1 Oscillospiraceae bacterium
CGGTGGTATTTTGGGTATGAAGGTATTTCGCCACAAAACACGGCACAACAGCTTCAAATTCGGCTTCCCCGCAATTTTGATCGGACAGATCATATTGATTGGTTTTGTTGTCTATCAGTTTATGGCATAACAAAAAACGACACCTTTAAAAGGTGTCGTTTTTTGCTTCGCACTGCTATTACGGTGTCCTCAATGGAAGTATATGCCACTGATTTCTGTCATGCACCCCTGTATGTCATCCTGAGCGTATGCGAAGGATCTCAAAACCCAAAACAGCGTTAAGCCTGTTCGTATATTTGAGATTTTTCGCTTCACGTTGTTTCGCCCAGAATGACGTAGAATAGCCAGCTTTTCTGAGCATTGCCCTGTTAGGATGTCAATTGAATATAATAAAAAGGGGCGGATTGGAGTGTTCCAATCCGCCAAATACAGGGTTGTGGGATAAAGATATGAGCCTGGCCTGCTTTCGCAGGACCAATTGGATAAGCTGTGAGTATAAGATAAACCATCGGCGGTGCAAAGTCTGTCGAAGCGTGACTGCGGACTCAAAAATTTTTTAACGTATATTTCCGTAAGCGCGGGGAAACAATAACAGAGAAATCACAGGAAAAGAGGGTCGTTATGACAATGATGATCGTTGACCGCATCGCATTGGCACTTGCCATCATCGGCGGTTTGAACTGGGGTCTGATTGGTTTGTTCCGTTTGGATCTGGTAGCATTTTTATTCGGCGGTCAGACTGCGCTGCTCAGCCGTGTTGTGTACACACTGGTAGGTTTGGCAGCCATCTGGTGCATTTCTCTGATGTTCCGCAACGAAGATGATATCATCGTAGATGACAACGAAAACCCGCATCTGTAATAGATGCGGGTTTTTTCAATTCGTACGTACAGTTTCGTTATCGATTCATTGGGTGCACGGTATCGGTTTTTCGATGGTCAACCGACTGCTAAAGCCTTCCCTTCAAAGGGAAGGTGTAGGCAGCGCAGCTGCCGTGATCACTTCAGTCGGATGTGCTCGGCTTTGACACACTTGCCGCTTCCCACTTCGATTTCAAACACACAGCCTTCCAGCTTTGCGGGGCCACTTGCAGGGTCATAGCGTCTGGGAGGGTCACCGAGGAACTTGCCAATGGACTGCTCGGGCGCAATGCCGATGACGGAATGAATGGGCCCTGTCATGCCAAGGTCGGTGATATAGCCGGTACCGTTGGGCAGTACCATGGCATCGGAGGTCTGCACATGGGTGTGGGTGCCCCAAACTGCACTGACTCTGCCGTCCAGGAAATGCCCCATAGCCACCTTTTCACTGGTTGCCTCTGCGTGGAAGTCCACGAGAATGATATCCGCACCGGGCTCCTGCAGAATCGCATCTGCAACCACGAAGGGGTTATCGGTGTTGGTGTCCAGACCGTACTTGCCGATGAGGTTGATGACCTCCACCTTGCCGAAGTCTGCATTGATGACCACATCCCCTGCTCCGGGGCACTGAGGCGCAAAGTTTGCGGGGCGAATGACACGGCGGCTTTCATCCAGATAGGGCTGCAGCTCCCAGCGGGTCCATGTGTGGTTGCCGAGGGTGACCACGTCCGCACCTGCGCGGAGAATGGAGTCGCACTGTCTGGGGGTCACGCCTACCACGTTTGCGTTTTCACCGTTGACCACACAGAAGTCGATTCCGTTTCTCTCTTTATAGTTTTTCAGTACGCGATGCAGGAAATCCAGACCGATGGTACCGCATACATCACCTACCGCAAGAATTTTAACTGTCATAAAATACTCCTCAAAAGGAAATTCAATGAATTTCCGAAAAAATTTGCTAATAAGTTATTGTACCATATTCTCAAGGTCTTTGCACATAATAATTACGACAAATCAGAAAGGAGGACGACAAAAATGGACACCAAGAACATGATGAAGGCAGTGGGCCTTGGTATGGCGGCAGGCGCAGCGCTGAGCATGATGACCATGCCCAATAAAAAGCATAAGAAAACCATGATGAAGAAGAGTAACGTAAGTAAGGCCATCCGCGCAATGGGTGATGTGCTGGAAGACGTGGAAAACGCCTTGGGCTGGTAAATAAATCGCGAGCACTTCTGCTGAAGTGCTCTACCGCTGACGCGACGCGATTTCAAGGGAAACCGTCCATGGTTTCCCTTGAAGACCCTTCCTTCCCCTACTGCGAAAAGAGAATGGGTCAATTTGTAACAGCTCCGTAGATTTTAAGATGCAAAAGCAAATTTGCTTTGCCAAAGTAAGCCCCAAACGCTCATATCATCCTTCCGACTTGTTTCGCTCTGCATCTTTTTTCTATTTTAAATTCCCTTTCGGGAATTTTGTTGTTGATTAAAAGATACAGCAGCGATTATTGGGGCGGTGCCGTCTATCAAATATGCTGTAGGGACACCCCATGCGGGTGTCCTTTTCACTCTGAAAAATTTTTTGAAAAATTTTAAAAAAAGGCTTGCATTTCTCTATCCACTGTGCTATTATTATTGAGCTGTCAGCGAGACAGTGATATGCGCCCTTAGCTCAGCTGGATAGAGCGTCTGGCTACGGACCAGAAGGTCAGGAGTTCGAATCTCTTAGGGCGTGCCAAGAACCTCGAAACCGAAAGGTTTCGGGGTTCTTTTTTTATTTCCGAATTCACAATTGAACTTCCTCAATAACGCACCAACAGGGAACCATCGTCGGTTCCCTGTTTTCGTGTCTTTCCAGAATCTCAATATACTTATAAATCGTTGTTCTGCTCAAATCGCACACCCTTGCCATCTCACTCACATTTACAATCGGGAAAGCGGCTTCCCCGTCTTCTGTAGGGACCGGCCTCCGGACGGTCCGCATCTCCATCCCCTGCTTTAACTCCAATCATCCGTTAACTTTTTAATTAGTCCGCGGAGGGATTGAACTGGGAAAAATTATGTGATACAATGTATTCACAAGTCTGTTTTGTTAAATAAGAACAAAAAATACAACACCGGAGGTACATATTATGATTCATCTGACCTTTGAACAGGAAAAGACACTGATTAAGAACCTGCTGCTGGCAAACAACGTCCCCGAAAACGATGCTGTCTCTCTGGCAGCTGTTGTTACCCACTCTGACTTCACCGGCACCTACTCTCACGGCCTGTCTCGTCTGTGCATCTACCTGAGACAGTACATGTCCGGCGCTCTGGTTGCACAGCCCGAATGGAAGGTCGTTAGCGACAATGGTGCAGCGATCTCCTACGACTGTGGCGGCGGCTCCGGCATCGTTGCTGTTAACACCGTATATGACGAAGTTCTGAAGCGCGCACGTAAGTACGGCGTTGCTGCAGGTACCGGTCGTCACTCCGCTAACATTGGTTGCGGCGGCTACTACGGTCACCGTATGGCAGAAGACAACGTAATCGGTATCGTTATGTCTAACACCTACCCCTGCCAGGCTCCCTTCCTGGGCGCTGACCGTCTGATCGGCACCAACCCCATCATCATGGGCGCTCCCACCTCCAACCCCGACCGTCCCATCGTTATCGACATCTCCACCTCCGGCGTTGCTATCGGCAAGGTTCAGGCATACCGTCGTGAAAACAAGGAAATGCCCGAAGGCTGGGCAAACGACTACGACGGCCTGCCCACCACCGACCCCCACAAGGCATACGTAGTTCGTCCCATGGGCGATCACAAGGGCTACGGTCTGGCTACCTTCGTTGACCTGTTCGGCGGCTGTCTGGCAGGCGCAAAGGTTTCCGCAGAAATTCCCTTCGTAGAAAACTACGAACCCGAAGAAACCGGCTTCGTTGTAATCCTGCTGGATATCGCTCACTTCATCGACGTTGACGCTTTCAAGGCACACGCTGACCTGCTGGTTCAGATGCTGAAGTACAGCCGTCCCGCAAAGGGCGTTAAGGAAATCTTCATGCCCGGCGAAATCGAAGCTCGCAAGCTGGAAGAAACCAAGGTTACCGGCATGGACTTCTCCGACGCTCTGGAAGCAGAACTGACCGAACTGGCTATCAAGTGCGGCGCTCTGAAGGAAGGCGGCGACCTGCGCGAACTGATTGGCTAATTAAACGCGCAAACCCGATTAACGGCACTATCAATCAAATCATAAACCCCACGTAAAACGTGGGGTTTGAATAACGGCCCTATAAGGGCCATAATACCAGCCGCACCTGAAGGTGCATGAAAAGTAACGCCAACCGCACGGTAGCGTTACTTTTTTATTACCTATATTTTATTCTGCTA
>JAFQPT010000298.1 GCA_017411665.1 Oscillospiraceae bacterium
GAGTTACCCCACGAAACAAAAAGAAAACGGATATCCGTTTGGAGGATATTTTATTCATGCTGATTGGGTGCGCGAGGCAACGAAAAAAGCACTGTGTAGAGAGCCAAAGGCTGCGTGAACGCACCCTTCGTCTCGGACACAATGCTTTTTTCTTATTTCGATCCAAACCCACTTCGTTGGGCTTTGTATCGAGCAACTTTCCAAACAAGCCTACTGTGCAGGCTTGTTTGGAACCTATTTAATCGGATTCAAGTGCAATCCCCCACAGACCAAAAGAAAAAAGGACGTTCAAACGAACGTCCTTTTTCTTTTGGTGCGCGAGGCGGGACTTGAACCCGCACGCCCGGAGTGAGCACTAGAACCTGAATCTAGCGAGTCTGCCAATTCCACCACTCGCGCGTATTTTGTTTTGCTTTCGTCGAAAGCTTTATTATAATAACACCTTGCATTCTGTTTGTCAACATAAAAATTCAGAAATTTCGATTTTTTTATTTTTCTTGACGAATTTTCAAAAAGTTCACGTGTTCTGACCGCTTTCTGCCCCCGTGCCGCCTTGGCAAGGGGGTCGGTTCGTGATATACTGCTTATCAGATTTTACTTACAGAGAGGAAATCGGGAATGAATCTCCGTCAACAACTTAAATTTACCGCAAGAGGCTTCCTTGCGCATGCCAAGCCCAGTCCTTTGATGGTGGGGATGGCAGCTCTGCTGATTCATGCAGTGCTTTCCGTGCTGGACAGTGAGGTGACCGGGGCTGCTGCGAATAATCAGCTGATTGCAGAAGCCTATCAGCAGTTTCTGACCAACAATAACTTTAATCAGTTTGTGAATACCGTCAACTCGATTCAGCCCTCCTTTGTGCAGTCGGCACTGAGCGTGCTGCTGTCTTTGATGATTATGATGGTGTCTACCGGTATCGTCATTTATGTCATCAGTGAGGCACGCTGGCATAAGGGCAGCTACGGCAACCTGTTTGACGCATTGCCGATTCTGATGCGGGTGACATGGTATCAAATCGTGACGACCGTGTATGTCGCACTGTGGTCCATGCTGCTGATCGTCCCCGGCATCATTGCATCCTATCGCTATCGCCAAGGTCTGTATATTCTGCTGGACCATCCCGAGATGAGTGTCAGCGAGTGTATTCGAGCCAGTAAGCATATGATGCAGGGTAAGAAAATGGAACTGTTTTTGCTGGATTTGAGCTTCTTTGGCTGGACCTTCGGTGAGAGCTTTACGCTGATGGCATTTACCGCAGCCTTTGGGGGCAACTCTTATCTGCCGACCTTCCTGCTGATTCCCATGAGTGCGTATATCCGTATGTATATGGAATTTACGCTGTTCCTGTATTATGAGCATCTATGCGGTGTGCATTACGACAGTCGCGTATCCAATGTAAAACCTGCGGAAAACTAAATCAAAAAGAGCCAGGCTGCAGCTTGGCTCTTTTTGTATGCGGTTTAGCTTTTACGAATGACTTCCTTATAGAAATCCACACCCTTAGGCAATGCGCTTTGGAAAATATTCTCGTTCAGTCCGTGAATGCTTTCGTACTGCTGAGGGTCGATGTACAGAGGAGCGAAACGAATGCAGTTTTCGCAGACCGCGCTGTAATATTTGGCATCGGTGCCGCCTGTCATGGTGTAGGGACAGATATCGATTTCGGGATATACTTCCGCGGCGACTTCTTCAATCAGACGGAATGCGCTGCCGTTGAAATCTACAATGGGGCAGGGGTCATCCTGATAAATGACTTCGGTTTCGATGTCATATTTGGCGGCCAGTTTGGAGATGAGCTCCAGACTTTCCTTGTTGGGCTGATGGTGGATGAATCGCATGTTGCCTGTGACATAGGCCTCCTGAGGCAGTACGTTCAGACCATCGGAGCCTTTTGCGGTGGTGAAGGCCAGCGTGGTGCGCAGCATTGCACCTGCGGCGGAGCTGATGGAGGGCAGCAACTTTACCAGAAGTCCATCAAACAGCCACAGATTTGCCATGACCAGACGCAGCCCGAAGCTCATGTTGGGCATGAGTCTGCGAAACATCTCTCGGACGGTGGGGGTCAACTCACTGCGGAAGGGATAATTCTTTTCTACATCGACCATGAATTTGCCCAAACGCACCAGAGGTGTGTTTTTCTTGGGAGCACTTGCGTGACCACCGCTGCCGTGAGCGATGAACTTGATATCGCCGTAGCCCTTTTCCACTACGCCGACCATGCCGTAAATACCCTTGACCCCTGCAATGGGCTCTTGGATAATCATCCCGCCTTCGTCCAGCAGCAGTGCCAGATGCACCCCGTTGTCCTTGAGGTATTGTGCCATGGCGGGTGCACCTTCGCCGCTCCATTCTTCGGTGCAGCTGCCGCCGAAGTACACATCACATGCGGGTACGCAGCCTTCCGCCAAAAGCTCTTCCACTGCGGTCATCAAGCAAAATAGGCTCGCCTTGGTATCTACGGTGCCGCGGCCCCATACACGGCCGTTTTCGTCGATATCACCGCTGAAGGGACCGTGCTCCCATGTGCCGCCCGCTTCCACCACGTCCTGATGGCTCATGAGCATAATGGGGGCATGGTCATCTGTGCCCGCCCACTTGAACAACAGGCTGCCGTTGAATACGTGTTTTTCGCACTTGGCATGGATATTGGGAAACAGCTCTTCCAGTGTGTCGTGAAAGGCGTAGAATTTGGTACGGTCGGGGTCATAACGGCTAGAAATGGTTTCGCAGCGAATCATTTGCGCCAAACGCTGCCCGTAGCGTTCTGCGCGGGGAGAGGCTTCCAAAGGAACGGAGGCGGCTTTTGCCTTTGTAGGCTTGACCATCAGTGTGCGTGCAACGCAGATGACGACAAGCAGAACGAGGATGCCCAACAGAGCAAGAAGGATGAATTTCATATCAGAGCTTTCCTTTCTTGAACAGGATGAATCCAATCAACAGAGCCAGAGCACCGCAGGGAATCATCAGCAGACTGGTCTGGTTGATGGCGGCGGGAACGAAGATGCACAGCAAGCTGATCAGCAGCAGGGGAATGACTGCGATTTGGGGACTTTTTGCAAAGTACTTCAGTCCCAGTGCACCGAACAAAGCGGGAACCACATTATTGAATGCGGGCAGTAGCACTTCGCTCTGCAGAATCGGCTGCAGAGGCACCATGCAAATGACGCCCAAAACAATGACCAGTGTGGTTACAATGGCACTGGTTGCAACGGCGATGGTAGAAATGATTTCATGCTCGGGGGTACCTGCTTCGGTGCCTGCGATGTCCTTTGCGTTCATGACGCAGGGAATACGCATGTTGGTGACATTGCCTGTCATGAATGACAGATAACTGCCGCCTACGCCCAGCATGGGGGTATACACCAGAAATTCCACAATTGCAACGGGGTAATAAATGAGACCGACCTTTGCCAGACCGGACAGGAAAGAGGCTGCTTCGGGGGTGACGTCGTTCCACGCACCGTAGAGGAAGGGAACAGAGACCAGCAGGGCGGTCATGACCACCAGCGTAATACGGCCGAGGCGGTGCATTCCGTCATTGAACTCTTTGAAGAACAATTCTTTTTCAGTCATGTCAGCACCTCCTTAAAAAATCAGGCTGAGTACGACAGCCGCTGCCATGGCAACGAGCATGCTGGCGGCAAGGGAGAAGTTTTCCAGCTGGGCTTTGCCTTTTTTCTGAATGAAAAATTCAAAGACTGCCATGCTCAGTGCCGCAACGATTGCCACAATCAAAGGCATGACATCACTGCCCTCGCGAGGGATGGCCTTGCCGACATAGGAGCCGATGTAAGCAGCGCACAGGCCGACAAACATAGCGGTTGTGGCATGAGCCCCGAAACCGGGCTTGGATTCCTCGCCTTCCGCAGGCTCTGCCTTAGGTTTGGACTGCAGCTTGTTCAGATATGTTTTTAGGAAGAAAATACAGCAGATGATCCCGCCGAGAATACCCACGGTCATAACCAGTGCAATGGTTACGAAAATTTCGGGGGAGAGCTGGTCGACACGCAGACCGCTCAGACCTGCACTCTGTGCAGCGATTTCCGCAACGTTCAGCTCATACTGCAGAGCTCCGATGACAGAAAGACGCAGCCAGGAGAAAGGAACGCCCAGTGTGCCGCTGAGGGCAATGACGCCCAGAAGAATGCTGATGGAGGGCAGCAGGGTGAAGGTTGCACTTGCGGTAATGGTTTTTTTGAGGATTTTCGGATCCATGCCGATGGCGATGCCTGCGCGATAGCTTTTTACAAGAAATACACCGCACAGCACGGTCATCAAACCCAGAACCAGTGCTACCAGCAGATAGAAGCTGCCGGAGTTGACCTACTTAAATATGTATTCAAGGTTTTCACCACCTAAAAATGATTGCTTTCATCATAACACGGACTGTGCGGTTTGACCAGACGAAAAGAGAAATCCCTTCGTCTTCTGCGGAAACGAAGGGATGGTGTCAGCTGATTTTGTTGATGTCTTTGGCCACGATTCGGATGTCTGTGGAATCGTAATATCTGACTGTGCCGACGACTTCAATATAGTCGCCCGGCTTGAGTGTGAGGAGACGCGCATCAAGGTCGGCTGTGTCGATTTGAACGGCATATTCTTCACTTCTCAGCTCTCTGAGCGTCAAGGATTGCTCAAAACCCAACACACCTCGAGTATCTCGGACATCGATGTTCAGCACATGCTCGGGGGAAGAAACCAGAAAAATGTCTGGATCAATACCGGAAATGTATCCATGTACCGTAATGGTTGTGTTTTGGAGTCTGCCTCCATAGGCTATGACATAGTCCACGGTATACGGGTGTTCGGTTTGGTCGTAAAGTGCTGCGACAGTCAATTCTTTTTCGGGGGTACGGGTATCGTAAAGCTCCTGTGCGTAATGAATGGGCATGGAGTAATATAGGTCGTTGCCGCCCGTATATTCACCGGAGGTGATGCCAATGACCCTGCCCTTGTCGTTGAACAACGCGCCGCCGCTGCTGCCGTGGGAGATGGAAGCGGTGGAAAGAATTTCAATATGTGTTCCTGTGTCCAGATAATTGCTGAAAATGCCTGTGGAAACAGTGTTGGCGAAGCCAATCGGGCTGCCGATGGAAACCAGATTTTCTCCTTTATTCAGATTGCGGCTGTCTCCTACCTTTAAGGGTTTTAAGGGGCAGTCGGGAACTCTCAGAATCGCAAGGTCCTGTTCTTCGTTGTAAGCGATGACGGAGTCAACAGGATAAACCTCTCCGTTATCGGCTTGTACTTCGATGGAATAGGTATTGCCCGAGATGACGTGATAATTGGTCACAATGACGCCTTTGTCAAACACGGCGAAGCCGCTGCCTCTGCAATGCTCAAGGCCGTTATAATCGTAGCAGGTTAGCTTTACGACAGAGCCTGCGGCTTTCCCAATCGCCTGCGGGTCATCGGAAAACCGGCTGCCAAACGGACGGATGAGCAGTACAATGGCGATAAGAATCACAGCTGCGAGAGAAAGCAACAGCTTTGGGGAACGCAAAGACTTCTTTTGACGATGGGGCGCGGATGAGTCCTCGGGCTTCGGGACGTTTTTTCCGCAATAGGGACAAAACAGCATAGCGTCGTCAAGCTCTTTGCCGCAGTATGGACAGAAATTCATGAAATCACCTTTTGAACGGGTTTCTTTCATTTAATATATCATAAACAAAGCAGCAGCACAATAAAGGTCCCGGATTTTAAAATCCGAGACCTTTTCTTCCAATATGATAAAATCATGCTTTTCCGCCCGAAGTGTTCTTCTTGCGCTTGAGAGCGAGGTGGTCTGCGATCATTGCAATGCACTCTGAATTCGTCGGTTTTCCCTTGATGCCGCTGACGGTATAACCGAAGTACTTCTGCAGGGTATCCACGTCGCCTCTGTCCCATGCCACTTCAATGGCATGACGAATGGCACGTTCCACGCGGGAAGAGGTGGTTGCGTAGGTTTTTGCTACGGCAGGATAGAGAATCTTGGTGACACCGTTGATCATTTCGGGGTCTTCCACAGTGAGAATGATTGCTTCACGCAGGTATTTGTAGCCTTTGATGTGCGCGGGCACACCGATGTCATGGATGACGTCGGTGACCATAGCTTCTAAAGAGGGTTCGGGCTCGCTTGTGGGGAGCGGGGCATTGAAGCTTTTGGGCTGCTGTGCGAGGCGCATATGTGTCAGTACGGAGTCGAAGTCACAGGGCTTGGGGATGAAGTATGCCGCACCCAGTGCAGAACATTCGGAAACAACATTTGCGTTTACAAATGCTGACAACACAATCACACAGGTTTCGGATTTGGCTTCGGAGAGCTTGCGCAGCACTTCCATACCGTCCTGTCTGGTCAGTGCCAGTTCCATAAGTACAACATCGGGACGGAAACGATTGATGAGCTCCAGTGCTTCCACACCGTCGGCGGTTTCTGCCACCAACTCCATGTCGCTCTGACTGCGGATGATATCACGAATCAACACACGAAAATTTGTATCGGGGTCTGCGACCATAACTCGCATCTTGGGTTCCATATTATATTCCTCCAAAAATCTTTTGATTCCGGCGAGCATCTCTGTATTTAAGCTAAAAAGCCGTTTTGTTAAACTCATCTTATACACTTTTTTGTAACTTTGCAACAACAAAATTGCAAGAAATGCCAACTTTTCATCGACAAAAATCGACAAAATCGGTGTTTTTCTACGTCTGCTCGACGGCAAAACGGTCGCTTCGACGGCAAAGACGAGGACTCGCCAGACTTCGTGTTTGTCATTTTTTGTCACCAAATTGCAAAATAATCCCCATTCCGACACGAATGTCGAAATGAGGATTTTGTAGGAATC
>JAFQPT010000299.1 GCA_017411665.1 Oscillospiraceae bacterium
AGCGGATTGCAGGTTACAGGGCACCGCTGGCTCCCCGACTAGTGCAGCCTTGTAAATCGCCGCCCGAATATATTACTATAAAAAAATGAATTAAGCAACAGAAATTTTTCGAAAACGGGAAAATTAATGAAAATTTCATCTTTACAAATGGGAATTTCTGTTATATAATACAACTTGTTCTGAGAAAACGAACATATGGGGGTATAGCTCAGCTGGGAGAGCACCTGCTTTGCAAGCAGGGGGTCATCGGTTCGATCCCGATTATCTCCACCAAAGCCGCAATCGAAAGATTGCGGCTTTTTCTTTTTGATAAAATTTTATGCATTCAGTTTGCTTTCATGATATAATAAAGGAGCAGGATTTGTCCTGCTCCTTTTTGCGTTGTTTATGCGTTTTCCCAATCTTCGATCAATTCATCGGCGATATCGCAGATGCCGGGCCAGTTGTGTGCACTGTACTTATCGTAAATGCCTACGACATAAAATCCCGCGCTTTTTGCGGAGGTGGAAGCCACCAGAGAGTCCTCAAAGACTGCGGTCTCCTCGGGACTGCCTCCCAGACGGCGGGCCGCCTCCAGAAAAACATCGGGCTTGTCCTTGCTGCTGCCCACATCCACGCAGCTGAGATTGAATTCGAAATAATCGGAAATACCCATGCGGTTGAGAGCAATCTTCACCAGAGGAGTAGAGGTAGCGCTTGCGATACACATTTTTGCTCCTGCGGCTTTCAGTTTGTCCAGATATTCCTTTGCACCGGGCTTGATGTTTACGTCATTGCGATAATGCTCTGCCATGAGTCCGTTAAACTCTTCCGTAAGAGATTCCACAGTGCCTTCAAAGCCGAAACGGTCAATGAAAAAATCCATAGCCGCGGGGATGGTCATGTGCTGAATTTCCTTTAGGGTTTCGTCTACATCGTCCTTAATGCCTTTTTCAATCAGAAATTCCCGCTCCAACTGCTTCCAATATCCCATAGAGTCGGCAATGGTGCCGTCCATATCAAAAATACAGTAGTTCTTGTTCATGGCTGTACCGCCTTTCCTGTTTGCATGGTCTTATTATGCACATTTCCATGACAGATTGCAAGAAATGCCGTGCACTGCAGGGGGATGGCAAAATGCACAAATAAAAAAGAGTTTTTTGTACTATGAAACCTCTTTACAAATCAAAATAATGTGCTATACTCTAATTAAAGTTAATGATAACCATTATCAATAAGAAATCAAACGACTCACATATACCAACATAGAAAAGGAGAATTTATTATGAAGTTTTACGTTTGCGAACACTGCGGTAATATCATTGAGTACCACGTAAATAAGGGCGTTCCCGTAATGTGCTGCGGTCAGAAGATGACTCTGCTGGAACCCGGCACCACCGATGCATCCCGTGAAAAGCACGTTCCCGTGATTGAACAGGACGGCAAGAAGGTCACCGTAAAAATCGGCGAAGCAGAACACCCCATGGTAGAAGTACACTACATTGAATGGATCATTCTGGAAACCACCAACGGCTACCAGAAGAAGCACCTGCAGCCCGGTCAGGCTCCCGTAGCAGAATTCATTCTGGCAGACGGCGAAGAAGTTGTAGCAGCATATGAATACTGCAACCTGCACGGTCTGTGGAAGAAGTAATCAGCCTATCAGGATTTTCTTCATATAACCCCTTCTTGAAACGAATACGGCACTTCCGAAGAAGTGCCGTATTTTTTGCATGAATTACGCTGGATTACATATACTGTATATGATTTAGAAGGGAGTGTATGTATGAAGTTTTACGAATGCCGCCATTGCGGCAATATCATTACCTATCAGAGAGAAGTGCGCCTGTCTGCTTCTTGCTGCGGTCGGGTGATGCTGGAAGTGGAGCCCAATACTACGGATGCATCGCTTGAAAAACACAAGCCGGTACTTGATTATAAGGGAAAAAATGTGCTTGTACGAGTGGGGGAAGTGCTGCACCCAATGGAAAATGCTCACCATATTCAGTGGGTGATTCTGGAAACCTCCAAGGGTTATTATAAGCGGCATCTGCAGCCCGGCGGTGACCCTGTGGCGCGATTCACCCTGCAGGATGATGAGGAAGTGCGTTCCGCGTATGAATACTGCAATCTCCACGGTTTGTGGAAAAGTGCCCGGGAAAGCTAAAAAAGACAGCCTTTTGGCTGTCTTTTTTTATCGGAATATTTCATTGCAGAAGGCCTGTGCCAGTCTGTGATAGCGGGGTGTATCATCCATATAGCTGAGGACATGACCCGAGCCTTCAAAGAGATGCAGCCGTGCCATGTCTCCTGCGGCTTCTTTGATTTCGTAAGCCATGGAGCAGGGCACATAGCGGTCTTCTGTGCCATGTACCAGAAATAGCGGCACTTTGGTGCACTTGACGGCTTCCACAGCGCTTGTCTCCTCCAAATCAAACTTCCCGACCCACTTTGCTGCCAGCTTTATGAAGGGGTACAGAATCATGACGGGCAGGTGCATATCTTCCTTGCAGACTTTTTTGATGATTGCAGCGGGGGAACTGTAGCCGCAGTCGGCAATGATGCCCTTGACGTTGGAAGGCAGCTCCAGATTGCTTGCCATTAATACGGTGGCAGCACCCATGGACACACCCGACAGCAGGATTTTTACATCGCTGCCGAATCGGTCAACCGCATAATTTGCCCAGCTGACTACGTCGTGGCGCTCCTTGATGCCGAAGGTGATTGTTGTGCCTTCGCTCAGTCCGTGGCTACGCTGGTCTACCAGCAATACATTGCAGCCTGTGAGCACATCGAGTTCATTGGCACCGCTGAAGTCGCGGGTCGCGGCAGAGCGATAGCCGTGGAACTCGATTTTCACGGGAGCGCCGTCATTGCGGTGATAGTATCGTGCAGTGAGCTTCAGACCATCATAGGAGGTGATGGAGACCTGCTCGTAGGGCAGAGAGCGGAGATAATCCACCATCCGATGCATGCGCTCAGCATGGACACCGTACTGGTCGTCCCGCGGGATGTCGTAAGGATCCTCGTTGTGGGGGATAGGATTGTAAAAGCAAATATAATAACAGATGCCTAGTGTGGCGATAAACAGCAGTATCAACAGAAAGAGGATAAGCATTTGAAATACCTTCTTAAAAAAACTGTATATAATGTATCACGTTCACGAATAAGATTCAAGAATTGGGACTTGTAATTCACGTCTGAATTGTATACAATCAGTGCGGTTAGGAGGTGCTTGATATGAGTCACAAGAAATTGGTACATTTGGTATTTACAGGACTGCTGACAGCGCTGGTATGCGTTGCTACAATGGTCATTAAAATTCCGACTCCCACAAACGGCTACGTCAACCTCGGTGATGCCATGGTGCTGCTGTGTGGCTGGCTGCTGGGACCTGCCTATGGCTTTTTTGCGGCGGGGGTGGGCTCTGCATTGGCGGACCTCATCAGCGGCTACGGGAATTATGTGGCAGGCAC
>JAFQPT010000028.1 GCA_017411665.1 Oscillospiraceae bacterium
GGGACAACCATGGTTGCCCTTTACTTTGCCTCTCGATATGTTTATGTCTGCAATCTTGGTGACAGTCGTGCGTATCGTCTCAGAGGAAATGAGTTCATGCAGATTTCCGAAGACCACGTGGAAAAGATTGAACGCTATGACCAGAACGGAAAGCTGAGAAAGGCACCTCTGACCCAGCATCTGGGTATTGACCCGGAGGAACTGATGATTGAGCCTTATATTGCAAAGGGCGAAATCGTAAGAGGCGACTATTATCTGCTGTGCAGCGATGGCTTGACCGATATGCTCACCAATCTGGAAATTTACAGCATTATCAAGTCTTATCAGCGCATTGACGAATGTGTGGACGCACTGATTAAGGCAGCCCTGGAAAAGGGCGGCAAGGATAATGTGACGGTGATTCTGGTGAAAATCGTATAAACCGAAATATTATTTGGTTCAGTTGACTGTGAAGCAGAATAAAAGACTTTGAAATTACTGTTTTTCAGCTGATATAAGTTGGAATCTGTAATAATTCCTGTTACAATGGAAACAACTGTCGTGGAATTGTGCAGTCAAAGTTTTTGAAGGTCTTAGGGTAACAAGATGAAACGGCAAACAAATCGCATTGTCGGAAACCGCAAAATAGTAAATGGATAATACATAACGGAGTGAGAGAGTATGAAATACGATAAAGTCCCCGTGTTTCCCGGTTGGGAAATCGTAGATGAAATCGGACAAGGCAGTTTTGGGTCTGTCTTTGAAATCAAGAAAACAGAATCCTACGGTGATACGGAACATTCTGCAATGAAGATGATCAGTATTCCTTCTTCTCAGAATGAAGTAAAGAGCTATCGGGATGAAGGCTTGGATGACAGAAGCATTACTGCGCTGTTTAAGAGCAAAATGGAGGACATCACTGCGGAATTCAGTTTGATGTCCAAGCTGAAAGGCACCAGCAATATTGTCAGCTACGAAGACCACAGTGTTTCCACCCGTGACGGCGGAATTGGCTGGGACATCCTGATTCGTATGGAGCTGCTGACCTCTCTGCCCGACTATCTTGCACAGTTTAAGGGCTATGACGAAAAAATTGTGCTGCGCCTTGCGAAGGATATTTGCAGTGCATTGATGTTGTGCAGCAGACACGATATTATTCACCGCGACATCAAGCCCTCCAATATTTTTATCAGCAAGAATGGAGACTTTAAACTGGGCGACTTTGGCATTGCCAAAACATCCGACCATACTACCATCGGGACAAAGGCAGGTACCTCCAACTACATGGCCCCCGAAGTTTACAACAACAGACCCTATGGTGCCAATGTAGATATTTATTCTCTGGGCATGGTTTTGTACTGGATGATGAACGAACGCAGAGGCCCGTTCTTGCCTCTGCCTCCCGAAGCTCCTGTGGTCAGTCAGTGGGCGGCTGCAACCGAAAAGCGCATGAACGGTACTCCCATTCCTGCACCGAAGAATGGCAGCGACGCACTGAAAGCCATCGTTATGAAGGCTTGCGCGTTTGATCCCAAGGACCGTTATCAGACTGCTGAGGATATGTGGGACGATCTGCAGACTATGGGACAGAAAAAGACAGCTATTCCCGGTGTGAATAACCGCACTGTCTATCAGAAGAATCCCGTAAAACAGGTCAAGCGGGATCCTGCCGAAGCGGAAATTGAGGCAACCATCGTTGACAGACCCATTGTTACCGAGGTGAAGAATCAGCCGGCAGAAATCAAATCCGATACAAACAATCGGAAGGAAAAACCGAAAAAAGAACCGAAAGCCAAAAAGGAAAAGCCCGAGAAGCCGGTGAAGAAAAAGAAGGCTCCACTGCTGATTGCTGTAGTTGTTGCGATTGCGGTTCTGGCTGCGATCGTTGGCGGCTTGTTTGGCGGAAGCGGCAGTGACAATTCCGCAGTGATCGATTCGGATGAAGTGCTTTATTACGTAATCAATGACGAAGTGTCTCTGCGTTATATTCTCAATGAATCCGATGAGGCAATCATCCTTGGCTTTGAATATGGGGATGATTTGTTTGGCACCTTGGAGCTGCCTTCGGAAATCGATGGCCATCCGGTCACCGAAATTGGAGAAAGTGCGTTTTACGGGCGAAGCGGGCTGAGAAAGGTTGTCCTGCCCGGTAATCTGAAAATCATCGGTAACTACGCATTTAACGGCTGCAGCAGTCTGGAAGTAGCCGACCTTCCCGACAGTGTTGAATATATCGGCTCTTATGCATTTAAGAATTGCGCCAACTTGCAGGAAGTGCGAATTCCCACTTCTACCGTAACAGTGGAAAGCGATGCGTATGGAGGCTGTTCCGGTTTGACAACGCTTACGATCCTGAATCCGGACTGTGTTTTTGTTGATTATACTTTCCGCGGCTGCGCTGCATTGACCAATGTATCTCTGCCTGAGGGAATGTCTGAGATTCCCGCATATATGTTTAGTAATTGTATTGCATTACAGGTGATTATTCTTCCTGAATCTGTTAGATTCATTGGCTCCAACGCATTTTCCGGCTGCGTTGCTTTGCAGGAAATACAGTTGCCCGAGGGACTTGAAACAATAGAAGCGGATACGTTTGCGGGATGCATTTCTCTGAAAAAGGTTGTTTTCGGAAACGGTCTTTCCGAGATTAAGCGATATGCATTTGACAGCTGCTATGCTTTGGAAGAAATTGTGATTCCTGCATCTGTTAAGAAAATCGACAGTGGCGCATTTATGCTGTGCAGCTCTCTGAAAACCGTAAAGATTTTAGGTGCTACCGAAATCTCTCTGGAAGCGTTTAATGGCTGCAAGGCCTTGCAGGAAATTACTCTGCCCGAAAGTCTGACCCGTTTCGGATCGGATATCTTTAAGGACTGCAATCAGCTGCAGACAGTCAACTACTGTGGTAGCGAGGAAATGTGGAAGCATATCTACAACAGTGACGTAGTGATCCCTGCTAACGTGGTATTTAATTATAATTATGTTGAGGAAGCTCCTCAAGAATAAATTGAGAGAAGCAATGTACGGACAGTAAGACAACCCGTACAGGTGATAGATGAGAAGAGAATTGAGGGAAACGATGAGTTATTCAGATATTCCTGTTTTTCCCGGTTGGGAGATCGTAAAAGAAATCGGTCAAGGCAGCTTTGGCTGTGTATATGAAATCAAGAAGACCGAAGCGTATGGCAGAACTGCCCATTCGGCAATGAAGCACATTCGCATCCCCACCAGTGTGAACGAAATTAATGGATATCGCGATGAAGGTTACGACGATGCCAGCATTACGGCACTGTTCAAAAACCGCATGGAAGATATTACGGAAGAATTCAGCTTGATGTCCGTATTAAAGGGCACCAGCAACATCGTAAGCTACGAAGACCATGCGGTAATTGCCCACGATGACGGTATCGGCTGGGACATTTTGATTCGTATGGAGCTTCTGACTCCGCTGCCCGGTTACATGGGAACCGTTGCGATGAATGTGGAGCAGGCTGCGATTTCGGTAGGTATGGATATTTGCAGTGCTCTTGTCCGCTGTGAAAAGAACCATATCATTCACCGTGATATCAAGCCGTCCAATATCTTTGTGAACAAGGACGGGGACTTTAAGCTGGGTGACTTCGGCATTGCAAAGACTGCCGACCATACCACTCACGGTACAAAAACGGGTACATTCAACTACATGGCCCCTGAAGTATACGGCAACAGACCCTACGGGAACAATGTAGATATTTATTCTTTGGGTATGGTTCTGTACTGGATTTTGAATGAGCGCCGCGGCCCGTTTATGCCGCTGCCGCCTCAAGTGCCTAAAACCAGTGACCAGAGAATCGCAACGGAACGCCGTATGGACGGTGACCCGCTGCCTGCTCCCAGATATGGCAGCGAAGGCTTGAAGACTATTGTTTTGAGAGCCTGCGTCTACGACCCTGCAAAGCGCTATCAGTCTGCAGAAGATATGCTGCGAGATTTGGAACGTTTAAAGCGCGGTGGAGCCATTGAAGAGTTGGATGAAGAACTGACTGTCCGTGTCGGGGTAAAGCCTGCTGTGGTTACTACAGTGTCTGTAAATGCATATACCAACGGGGATACAGCAGCGGATTTGCCCGATAGCACGTATTATGATATGTCGGGAACGCATAATCAGAGTATGAAGGGGAACAACACTTCCACCGAGTCTTTGGAACTGGACAGAAAGCAGCTGGAAGAGACGGTAGAAAAAATTACCCGTGAGCTGCATCAGCAGGAAACCAAGGAGAAAAAGGGGGTTTCTTTCTTCGGATTTATCTGGAACAGTTTCAAGGCGGTCATCATGATCACGTTCTTGGCGATTATTGCAGTTGTCGGCTATGCGGGGTATACAGCGTATGAAATGCTGGAATCCGGTTTGCTGTACTCCATTGATGAGTCTATGGCAATCAGTATCACAGGCTACCGTGATGATACTTATACAACGTTTGTAATTCCCGAAAAGGTCGCATTCTTCCCGGTCACCTCAATCGCAGGCAGTGCGTTTAAGGGGAACACGGTGGTTGAGGAAATTATTATTCCTATGTCCGTCAATACGATTGATCGACAGGCGTTTGAAGGATGCACCTCTCTGAAGCGGATTGAGATTCCCTACGGCGTCATTTCCATCGGTGCAAGAGCGTTCTATGAATGCACAGCACTGGAAGAAGCGGTGATTGCCGATAGCGTAACGCTTTTGGATGCTTCTGCGTTCTATAATTGTGTGAATCTGAAAAAGGTTGTGCTTTCCGAATCTATTACCAAGATTCAGGCGTCTACTTTCTTTGGCTGTGAAAATCTGGTATATGTGAATATTCCCAAGAATACAACGGAAATCTTGAATTCCGCATTCTCCAGATGCACCTCTTTGCAGACGGTTGTTCTGCCTGATACTGTAAAGAGTCTGGGTACATATGCATTCTCCAACTGCACCTCTCTGGAGACAATCAATATCCATGATTCTATGGAAAAGATTTACGAAAGCGTATTCTCCGGCTGCAGTAATTTGAAGATTTCCTATGAGGGAACGGA
>JAFQPT010000300.1 GCA_017411665.1 Oscillospiraceae bacterium
GTTTCTTCATGGTCAAGCCGATGCGCTTTTTCTTCTCATCCACTTCCACGACCCAGACCGTCACAATATCCCCGACGGATACGACCTGACTGGGATGCTTGACAAACTTATCGCTCAGCTGAGAAATGTGCACCAGACCGTCCTGATGGACGCCGATGTCCACAAAGGCACCGAAGTCGATGACATTGCGGACAGTGCCTGTCAGCTCCATACCCACCTGCAGGTCGGCAATGGACAGCACATCCTTACGCAAAACGGGCTTGGGCAGCTCGTCACGGGGGTCACGACCGGGCTTGATGAGTTCCGCAATCATATCCCGTAAAGTGGGCACACCGATGCCACAGTGGGCCGCAACCTTGCTCTCACCCAGCTTTTTCACCTGCTCCTGCAGGCCGTTCAGCTTTCCAGCCGCCACATCCTGCATAGTGAAGCCGCACATGGTCAGCAATGCCTCCGCGGCTGCATAGCTTTCGGGGTGAACGCCTGTATTGTCCAGCACATTCTTGGATTCGGGCACACGCAGGAAGCCTGCGCACTGCTCATAGGCCTTAGGCCCCAGCTTGGGCACCTTCAGCACCTGCTTGCGGGAAGTAAACATGCCGTTTTCCTCGCGGTACTTGACAATATTCTTGGCGGTAGTGCCGTTGAGCCCTGCAACCGCCTTCAGCAGAGGGGCACTTGCGGTATTGAGGTCCACACCTACGCTATTCACGCAGTCCTCCACAACACCGTCCAGTGCTTCGGTCAAACGGGCCTGGGGCATATCGTGCTGATACTGACCCACACCGATGGCCTTGGGGTCGATTTTCACCAGCTCTGCCAGAGGGTCCTGCAGTCGACGGGCAATGGACACTGCGGAGCGCAGATTCACATCAAATTCGGGGAACTCCTCCGCAGCCAGAGGAGAAGCGGAATATACGGAAGCCCCTGCTTCATTGACAATCATATAGCTGACATTGGGAAGCCCCGCAATCATTTCCACGGTCATCTGCTCGGTTTCACGGGATGCAGTGCCGTTGCCGATGGCAATATGCTCCACGCCATGCTTTTTCACCAGGCGGGTCAGCTTGTCGATGGCTTCTTTTTTATGTCTTTCGCTGAACGTGGGATACACCATAGTGGTATCCAGCACCTTGCCGGTGCCGTCCACGATTGCCACCTTACAGCCATTGCGGTAGCCGGGGTCAAGTCCCATGGTCACCTTGCCCTTCACAGGAGGCTGCATCAGCAGAGGACGCAGATTCAGCGCGAAATTGCCGATGGCGCCTTCGTTGGCTGCATCGGTCAGCATGGCGCGCATTTCGCGCTCCAGAGAGGGCTCAATCAGTCTGCTCCATGCATCATCCGCTGCAGCGCGGACAAAAAGCATACTTGCACTGCCGGGCACGACCACGCAGCGGCGCAAAGCAATCAGTGCTTCTTCCTCCTTCAGCTGTGCGCTGACCTTTAGGAAGCCTTCCCGTTCACCGCGGTTGACTGCCAGCACCTGATGTCCCTGCATTTTGGTGATAGGCTGCTTGAAGTCATAATACAGGCGATAAACGCTGTCCTCCTGCTCTTCCTTTGCCTTTCCGCAGGTCAATTCCCCTTTGGTGCGGTAAAGCTCGCGGAGCTTTTTGCGGATGTCCGCATCGTCGCTGATGAGCTCGGCAATGATGTCGGAGGCCCCTGCCAGTGCTTCTTCGATGGTATTGACGCCCTTTTCCTCATCAACATAGTCTGCAGCCGCCACTTCGGGCACAGGGCAATCCTTCTTCTGGGCAAACAGCAGCTCTGCCAGAGGTGCCAGTCCCTTTTCACGGGCCATGGTGGCACGAGTACGGCGCTTCTGCTTATAGGGGCGATACAGGTCCTCCAGCTCCGCCAGTGTGACCGCAGCTTCAATGGACGCGGTCAATTCTTCGGTGAGCTTCCCTTGATTTTCGATGCTGTTTTTGATTTCCTCACGGCGCTTATCCAGATTGCGCAGATACTGCAATCTTTCCTCCAGCTTGCGCAGGGTGGTATCGTCCATACCGCCGTGAAGCTCCTTGCGGTAACGGGCAATGAAGGGAATGGTGTTGCCCTCATCCATCAGCCCGATGACATTTTCAACATACTTTGCCGGCTGATTCAGCTCAGCAGACAAAACAGAAATCAGATTCATAAAGAAATACTCCTTCTCAATTTCAGAGTTTGTATTGTAACAGAATTTTCCGCAGCAATCAAGCACCCCTGCCGAACCGATTGACAGTTTTCAAAATGAGGGTATAATAAATTCATTCATTTATTTCATGAAACAGAGAAAGAGGTAACATCATGAATTCCGAAAATACCGTATCCAAGATTTTCAATGGCATTGCCATGACAGAATTTGTACTGGGCGGATTAGTCAGCTTTATTTGTCTGCTGGAGGAACCCGTCGTCGGCATTATCATTGCAGTTTCCGTTTTTATTTCCGGTATGATGTTTATGGGCATCGCCGAAATCATCAAACTGCTGCAGATCATTGCAGACAAGGCTGTTTCCCAGCCCAAGGTATTCAGCACCGAAGCAAGCATCATCGAAGACATTGAATCCGAACTGCCCGTTCTGTGAGGTAGGCCTATGAGCAATCGTTTTGAAACTCTATTCCGCCTCCCGAACGATCTGTACTGCGCAGATTCTCCCGTCATCGTTTCTGCAGGCGTTCTTTTGAAGGACACGGAAAGCAAACGTCTGGTGGCGCAGCTGAAGTTCCGCAATCTTTCCGTCAGTGCGCTCAGTGCGCTGCGGGTAAAGCTGTCCGTGTCGGACAGCACGGGACGTCATCTGACCGACCTGCCCGAATTTCTGTATACCGAGTGCCTCGGCAATGAGGAATTCGGCAGCAACAGGGCAGTCCCCGTTCCCGATTCTGCCGCAAGATCCTTTATCGTGGCTGCACTGTCCGCCGAATTCAAGGACGGTAGCGTATGGAGCAGTGACACCGCCCTCACTCCCCTGCCTCAGCCCATCACCTTGAAGGAAGCACTGTCCGACCAGGAGCTCATCAAGCAGTATCAAATGGCAACCAACGAGAAAGCCGTGTATGTTCCCTTCACAAGCATGGGACTGCATTACTGCACCTGCGGCAGATATCACCGCAAGCCCTTCTGCTCCGTCTGCGGAATCGCACAGGAGCAGGCTTTACAGGCATACGACGTTCCCGCACTGACCTCTGACTGCAATCGCCGTCTGGAAGAGGAAGAAGCGGCCAGACAGGAACAAATGGCCCGAGATACCGCTGCACGAGAAGCAGCCAAGCAGGCACAGGATTATATCAAGGCACAGGAAGCCATGCTCCGCGCAAAATCCCCCAAGCAATATCAGCGGGCACAGACCCTGCTTCTGGCAATGGGCGATTACCGCGACAGTGCCGCACTGGCAGAGGAATGCACCGAACGCATGAGACTGGCAGCCATCGAGCAGATGGAAACCGCCAAGTCGGAAAAAGCATTCCAATCCGCAAAAGCTGCCTACCTGTCCGTTGACGGCAGTGAGTATGCCGCCGAGCAGACCGAGCATCTGTACGAAGCCTTTTCCTCCCGCAAGCAGGCACGTGGCGCAAAAACCAAAAAGACCGTGAAGCGCATCTGTCTGACCATTCTCCTCATCGCCTTCCTCGTCGGCATGGTTCCCGTTTCTCAGAACTACATCATTCCTGCCGTCAAATACAGTCAGGCAGACAAGATGGTCCGGGAAGCCCGATATGATGAAGCCATTGCCGTTTTTGAAGGTCTGGGTGAATATAAGGATGCTGAAGACCGCGTAAAGGACACCACCTATCAGAAGGCCGTGGCACTGATGGATGCCCGTCAGTACACCGAAGCCTCCCGCATCTTCAATAATCTGAAGAACTATTCCGACAGCCGCACCAAGGTCAAGGAATGTGCCTACCTGTACGGTGTTGAGCTGATGCAGGCACACAACTACACCGAAGCCATTGAACAGCTGCAGAAGTCCGAAGGCTACTCCGATGCAAAAACACTGATTAACGAATGTTATCTGACTTTGGCGGAAACAGAATTTGCCGCAGGCAAATATGAATCCGCACTGGCTTATCTGAAAAAGATCAAGAATTTGGATAAAAACGATGAGCTGTACGTGCAGTGCTCCTATCAGGTTGGTCTGATTAAGCTGAGCGAAGGCAAGTTCAAGGATGCGGTCACCCTGTTTGATGAGCTGGGAGATTACGAAGACTGCCCCGCGAAGAAGCAGGAAGCCATGTACGGCTATGTCACCGAGCACAAGTCCAACAAGGACACCACAACCTACAAGTATCTGACCGCGCTGAAGGAAGACGGTTATAAGGACAGCCGCAAGCTGTATGACGAGATTTACGCATGGAAGATTGAGACCGTTGCGAACCACAGCAGCTATGACACTGTCACCAACTACAGCAGCCTCAACGGCGGCCAGACCTGCTACATTCACTTTACCATCAGTGGCGGTGAGCCCAACGGAACCTTGTCCATCTACTCCAAAATCAGATATCCTGCCGGCAACACCGAAACCTACGACTATGGTGCAGTCAGAGACGGCGACCAATATTATTACTACTTTAACAGTTGGGGTTATTACGCAAGAGGTACCGTCACATTCAACATTTACGACAGCAACACCAATAAAGTCATCGCGACCCACAAGGTACGTCTGACCTAATGACAGATTCCCCGCCGAATCCTTGGCGGGGAATCCTTTTTGCAAAACAATTTGACTTGACAGTCATTTCAGCTGGGTGTAGAATGAAGTGAATAATTATAACTGCATGGTGGATCGCAGTATTTTCTGATATTTTGATTCGTTTCAACGGGTGCGATTTCCCGTTTTATACTTTCAAAAATATGATATTCGGCAGTGGGAAACCTCTGCCCGTCCATTGCATGAAAGGTTGGCGCTTTCATGCAGCAGTTTCCGCCCGGGTCCGTATTTGGACGTGGGAGGGATTTTTTGCGTTGATTTCCTATAAAATCGGCGCACAGCCACCCCAATTTTTAAAAGAATGGAGGTGTGTTGCTTACTATGCCTACCCCGGTAAAAATCATTCTGGGTCTTATCGCAGTGCTGGCACTGATCGTAGTGTGTGTGCTGATTGGTTATAACTACCGCAAAAAGTTCTCTGAGCGTGAAATTGGCTCCGCTGAAGAGGAAGCAAAGCGCATCATCAATGAAGCGATCAAATCCGGCGAAGCCAAAAAGCGTGAGACCGTATTTGAGGCAAAGGAAGAAATACACAAGGAACGCACTGAGCTCGAAAAAGAAATCAAAGAGCGTCGCAGTGAAATGTCCAAGCAGGAACGTCGTTTGCAGCAGAAGGAAGAAACTCTGGATCGCAAGAACGACAACCTGGACAAGAAGAATGAAACCCTGCGTAAGAAAATCGCAGACGCAGAAGCAACCCAGGCAGAAATCGAAAAGCTGAAGCAGCAGCATCTGGAAACTCTGGAACGAATTTCCGGCTATACTGTAGACGAAGCTAAGGCTATGCTGGTGGCACAGGTTGAATCCGAAGTGACCCATGAAATGGCTATGAAGGTCAAGGAAGTGGAAGAACGCGCGAAGGAAGAAGCCGACACTCTGGCACGCGGCATTATTGCAACCGCAATTCAGCGCTGCGCAGCCGACCACACCAGCGAAGTAACCGTTTCCGTTGTGCCTCTGGCAAACGACGAAATGAAGGGCCGCATCATTGGTCGTGAAGGTCGCAACATCCGCACCTTCGAAAACCTGACCGGCTGTGATTTGATCATCGACGATACCCCCGAAGCAATCACCATTTCCAGCTTTGACCCCGTCCGCCGCGAAATCGCTCGCATCGCACTGGAAAAGCTGATTTCCGATGGCAGAATCCACCCTGCACACATCGAAGAAATGGTCGCTAAGGCACAGAGAGAAGTCAACGCAACCATTAAGTCCGAAGGTGAACGCGCAACCTTCGAAACCAACATTCACGGTCTGCATCCCGAAATCATCAAGCTGCTGGGCCGTATGCGCTACCGCACCAGCTATGGTCAGAACGTACTGAACCACTCCATTGAAGTGGCTCATATCTCCGGTCTGATTGCTGCAGAGCTGGGCGTGGACATCGCAACCGCAAAGCGTGCAGGTCTGCTGCATGACATTGGCAAATCCATCGACCACGAAGTGGAAGGCAGCCATGTCACCATCGGCGCAGAAGTTGCTCGTAAGTACAAGGAATCCCCCGCTGTTGTTCATGCCATCGAAGCACACCACGGCGACGTGGAAGCAAGAACTGTCATTGCCTGCATTGTACAGGCAGCTGACACCATTTCCGCTGCTCGCCCCGGTGCAAGACGCGAAAACATCGAAAACTATGTCAAGCGTCTGGAAAAGCTGGAAGAAATCACCAACAGCTTCCCCGGTATCGCAAACAGCTATGCGATCCAGGCAGGCCGCGAAATCCGCGTTATGGTCGACCCCGAAAAGGTCAGCGAAGATACCATGATTATGCTGGCTCGCGACATCGCCAAGAAGATCGAAGCAGAACTGACCTACCCCGGTCAGATCAAGGTCAATGTCCTGCGTGAAACCAAGGCAGTTGACTACGCTAAGTAAACCGTTAGAAGGAAGTCTGAAACTCAGACTTCCTTTTTTTCGTGACAGTATCATTCAAATTCACACACTTTTTGTTTAAGTTTTTCGTATAACAACTTAAATTCCCACTTTTTTTCGGTTATTCGATGCAAATTTACACCAACTTGCAATTTTGTCAAAATATGCACAATTATTCAGAAGCGATTCAGCATAGTGTGTTATAATACGCGTGTATATTAGTAAGAAATCGAGTTGAAACCACCGAAAGGGACGAAAACAATGAAGATCTTGATCATTGAAGATGAAGCAATGCTGGCCGATTCTCTCAAAACTTTACTGACCGGCAAGGGTTTTCAGGTAGAAATTGCATATGACGGTGAAACCGGTAGAGACTATGCCGAGTTGGGCATTTACGATTTGCTGATTATGGATGTGATGATGCCCGGGCTGAATGGCTATGAGCTGGCATCTCAGGTACGCGCAAAGCATCTGGGTACCCCCATTTTGATGCTGACCGCAAAATCCGGCGTAGAAGACCGTATTGCAGGCCTCAATGCAGGTGCTGACTATTACCTGACCAAGCCATTTGATACCCGTGAGCTGCTGGCCTGCATCAATGCGCTGCTGCGCCGTCAGGGTGGTCATGTCGATGTTGTTACATACGGGAATACCGCACTGGACCTGGCATCTTCCATGCTGATTTGCGGAGAAAAGCGTGTTCGTCTGAGTGCGAGAGAATTTGATGTCATGCGCTGTCTGATGCAGGCAGGAGAACGCAATCTGCCCAAAGAAACCATTTTGTCCCGTGTGTGGGGTTATGACTCCAACGCAGTGGAAAATCACGTTGAAGTATATGTAGGGTTCCTGCGTAAGAAACTCAAAAGCATTGGATCCAATATTCTCATCGTTGCGCTGCGCCGCATGGGTTACCATCTGGAGGTACAAGACTAATGCTCAATCAGCTGCGAATTAAGTTCGTAGCCGTTGTCATGCTGATCGCAACCATTCTGGTTATATTACTTCTCAGTCTGCTGTATCATTCCACCGCATCACACTTAAGAGCAGACAACATTGAAATGATGCAGTCCGTCAACGACTTCAGCCCACCCAACGGGTTTCCTCCCGTTGTGTCCGGCCCCGATGACAGACTGCATTATTTTATACTCAGTAAAACCGAATATGGTGATGTGATTGCAATCGACAATACCGGCTTTGATTTAACGGACCCGTCTACTCTGGAGAGACTCTATGATTATGTCTCCAAACAACCCGAAGAAGTCGGAGTCCTTCGTAAATACGCACTGCGCTATTTACATGTAGGAACATCCCGTTATGACGTCTATATTTTTTCCGATATTTCCGAAGAGATCGACATCCTCAATCATCTTCAGATTAATATCACGATTCTTGGATGCGTTGCGCTCTGCATCATCGGTGTAATCAGCCGTGTGCTCAGCAGAGCCATTATGCACCCTGTAGAGCAGGCATGGAACGCGCAAAAGCAGTTCATCGCCGATGCCTCTCACGAGCTGAAAACGCCTTTGACCGTAATCACCACCAATATGGACATGCTCAAATCTCCTGACTACACCATTGTGCAAAAAACAGAGCTTGTTCATAACATTTCCTCTATGACCGCTCGTATGCGTTCTCTTGTAGATGGTTTGCTGGATTTGGCCAGAGTCGACAATGGCATCATCAAAACAAACTCCGCTGCACTGAATTATTCCGAGCTGGTAGAACAAAGCGTCCTCCCCTTCGAGCCCATGTTCTTTGAAAGCGGACGGTTTTTGGAATCGGATATCACTCCCAATATTCAGCTGTATGGCAGTGAAATCCATCTGGCGCAGGTCACTGACATTCTTCTGGACAACGCATTGAAATATTCTTATGAAGGCAGTATCATCCGACTCACTCTGCATCGCCAGGGCAAATACGCCTTGCTGTGTGTGGAAAGCTCCGGTGACCGGATTTCCCCCGATGACCTCAAAAACATTTTTCACCGCTTCTACACCGTCAACAAATCCCGTACAGGCAGCAGCTACGGCTTGGGTCTTTCCATTGCTGAAGCAGTTGTGCGCGAGCATAAAGGCAGAATCTGGGCTGAAAGCTCTAAAGGAAAAAATAAATTTTTCGTACGTCTTCCTCTGTAAGTTTCAACCATCCGCTAAAATGGCGGATGGTTTTTTATTTATCAAATTGCATATTTATTCATTTCATCTTTTTACGTCATGTATATTCTTTCCGACGTTTAGATTCCGCTAATGCATATTATATCACCCCGTTAAAAATGCAACATTTTCGATTTTCTTTTAACATATTGCACAACTATTTTAACGATATTGTTAAGTTTTTAATTCATATTGACATTATTCGATATTGTGGTATATTGGACTCACGAACCAATTATTTATCAATTCGAACGAAAGGACGGAATCGAAACATGGGTTATATGACAGGTAAAACAGTATTAATAACCGGCGGTGGCCGCAGCGTACTCAGCAACGGCAAATGCGGCTCTATTGGCTACGGCATTGCAACCGCATACGCCAAGGAAGGCGCAAACATCGCTTTGACCGGCAGAAATATGGATAAATTGATGGCTGCGAAGGAAGAGCTGGAAAGCTTGTACGGTGTTCGCGTTCTGCCTCTGCAGGCAGATGTGGCTGCCGGTCAGGATAACGAAGTTCTTGTTACCCGTACTGTACGCAAGGTCATCGAAGAATTCGGCAGTCTGGATGTTCTGATCAATAACGCTCAGGCTTCCGCATCCGGTGTTCCCCTGGTAGACCACACCACCGAACAGTTCGATCTGGCAATGTACTCCGGCCTGTACGCAGCGTTCTACTATATGAAGGCGGCATACCCCTATCTGGCAATGAGCAAAGGCACTGTGATCAACTTCGCTTCCGGCGCGGGTCTCTTCGGCAACTACGGACAGTCCGCATATGCAGCAGCTAAGGAAGGCATCCGCGGTATGTCTCGTGTAGCGGCTACCGAATGGACCAAAGACGGCATCGGCGTTTTCGTTGTATGCCCTCTGGCATGGACCGCACAGCTTGAAAAGTTCAAGAACGAATTCCCCGATGCATTCGCAGCCAACGTCAAGATGCCTCCCGCAGGCCATTACGGCGACACCGAAACCGAAATCGGTCGTGTCTGCCTGCGCATTGCACATCCCGACTTCAAGTACATGAGCGGCGAAACACTGACTCTGGAAGGCGGCATGGGTCTGCGTCCTTGATTTTTCCGTAAAACCGTATACAATGAACCTAAACATATGACTTTTAGAAAGGAAGTACAATTATGCGTAAATTGAAGACCATTCAGGACAAGTACCTGCTCAACCACACTTATGCAACCGATATCCCCGACAAGAGCGGCGCAAACCACTTCTACACCGTTATGGACGCAGAAGATAGACTGATCATGGGCTACATCCGCTTCCAGCAGGGTGCTCGTGGCGGTCTGGTCCCCCCCAACGGTCTGAGAGACGATGACCTGCTGGAAATCGTTCGTGACCGTCTGACCGGCTTCCAGAACGGTCCCTTCCCCTGTGAAGAAAATGCAAAAGCTTTGGCAGCTGTGGAAGAAGCACTGACTTGGCTGAAGAAGCGCACCAACGACCGCGCAGAACGCGGTGTTCTGGGTCACGAAGTCAAATAAACCATCTCTCTTTATCATAAACCCCACGTAAAACGTGGGGTTTGAATAACGGCCCTATAAGGGCCATAATACCAGCCGCACCTGAAGGTGCATGAAAAGTAACGCCAACCGCACGGTAGCGTTACTTTTTTATTACCTATATTTTATTCTGCTA
>JAFQPT010000301.1 GCA_017411665.1 Oscillospiraceae bacterium
CCAGCGGCACATGGCGATATTTGACGGAAGAAGAAATCAAATATGTCACATCTAAGCATTAAATTAGGTTCTTAACGGGAACTATGCAGGAAAGTATGAAAGATTTTGCAATATTACTTGCAAAACCGAAAGAATCGTCGTATGATGAACCTGTCATAAATTGTGCTTCAGAGCACTTTTGGAGATGAATTATTTTATGGAAAATGATATTCTGTCTATCATCGAACGAGAGATTCCGGGCTTTTCAAAAGGCCAGAGACTGATTGCAAAGTTCATTCTGGAAAACTATGATAAGGCTGCTTTTATGACAGCAGGCAAGCTGGGCAAGACGGTTGGGGTCAGTGAATCGACTGTTGTTCGCTTTGCCTCCGAACTGGGATATGACGGTTATCCTGAAATGCGCAGAGTTCTGCAGGAGGTCGTTCGCAATAAGCTGACAAGCGTACAGCGTATAGAGGTCGCGAACGAGCAGATTGATGAAAGCAATATTGTGGACTCTGTTATGAACGGTGATGCGGAGCGCATACATACTACCCTTGAAAATATTGACAGAGAAGCGTTCTCTGCTGCAGTCAATGCTATTTTGGGCGGCAAGCGTGTGTATATTATCGGTACCCGCTCTTCTGCAAGTCTGGCGTCCTTCTTTGGATACTATTTGACTTTGCTCAAGGAGCATGTTCATGTGGTACAGGACACTGCGGCAAGTGAGATAATCGAACAATTGTTCCGTGTCGGTGTGGGAGATGTTGTAGTCGGCATTTCCTTCCCCAGATATTCCAGCAGAACTCATGCAGCAGTGAAATATGCTAAGTCGAGAGGGGCAACGATTGTTTGTATCACTGACTGTGAGGCATCTCCGCTTTCCAAGGTTTCCGATGTAAATCTTTATGCAAAAAGTGATATGATTTCCTTTATCGACTCACTGGTAGCCCCTATGTGTCTGCTTAATGCGCTGCTGGCTGAGATCGGTTATCGTTCGAGAGAGAATATTTCCGACACCTTCCGCAGACTGGAGGATGTCTGGAGCGAATATGCAATGTTTTTGACAGATGAACAGTGATGTTGTTGTAATTGGCGGCGGTGCCGCAGGTATGTTATGTGCAGCGATTGCTGCAGAACGCGGATTGGATGTTATTTTGCTGGAGCCTAATCGTATGATGGGCAAGAAGCTTCGTATTACAGGGAAGGGGCGCTGCAATGTGACCAATAACTGTGATATCAAAACGGTTATGGCCAATATTCCGTCCGGCGGAAAATTTATGTACAGTGCACTCAATCGGTTTCCACCCGAACAGGTTATGAATCTGTTTGAAAATTTGGGAGTGCCCTTGAAAACAGAACGCGGAAATCGCGTATTTCCTGTTTCCGATAAATCCGGTGACATAGTTTCTGCATTGGAAAACTATATGGCAGGTGCGGGTGTACGTGTGATGAACCGCAATGCGACAGGACTTCAGATTGAAGACGGCGTAATTACAGGGGTTCGAACTCGCAGCGATGTGATTTCATGCAGAAATGCTGTGGTTTGTACAGGCGGTCTGAGTTATCCTCTGACGGGCTCCACAGGTGATGGGCTGAAATTCGCAAAACAGGCGGGACATACTGTAACAGAGTGTCGTCCTTCTTTGGTGCCTCTGGAATCTCCCGATGTATACTGTGAAGAAATGCAGGGCTTTTCTTTGAAAAATGTTACTTTGTCTGCATTTGAAAATGAAAAGCTGATTTATAAGGAACTGGGGGAAATGATGTTCACTCATTTCGGTGTGACAGGCCCTCTGGTGCTTTCTGCAAGTGCCCATATGAGACATATGGGCAGTTCCGAATATCGCCTTGAGATCGATTTGAAGCCTGCTCTGGATGAAGAAAAGCTGGATGCCCGGATTCTCAGAGATTTCGAAGAACAGAAAAATAAGGAGTTTAAAAATGCACTTGGCGGCCTTGCGGGACGCACCATGATTCCCGTGTTGGTGCAGCTTTCCGGTATTGATCCCGAAACAAAGGTCCATTCCATTACGCGCCAGCAAAGACGTGACTTGGTCCATTTGTTTAAGCATTTTCCTGTTCGTGTATCCGGAACAAGACCTTTCGCGGAAGCGATTATTACTTCCGGCGGTGTTGCACTCAATGAGGTCAATCCCCGTACCATGGAGTCTAAACTGATTGAAGGCTTGTTCTTTGCCGGGGAAGTTCTGGATTTGGACGCCTATACAGGCGGATTTAATTTGCAGATTGCCTGGTCAACTGCTTATGTTGCCGGGAAGGCTGTTCAGTAAGAAGGAGTTTATATGAGCAATTTTTCTGTTGCGATTGATGGTCCTGCCGGTGCAGGGAAATCCACCATTGCAAAAGCTGCAGCGCAGAAATTGAATTTTGTATATGTAGATACCGGGGCGATTTATCGTACTGTTGGCTTGGCTGCCAAAAGAAGCGGTTATCAGGCGGATGACCGAGCAGCTGTGGTTGCCATGTTGCCGTCTCTGGTAATTGATATGCGTTATGTGGATGGTGTTCAGAGAATGTTTTTGAATGATGAGGATGTGTCCGAAGCCATTCGTACTCCCGAAGCATCGCATTATGCCTCCAATGTTGCTGCAATGCCCGAGGTTCGTACATATTTGATGGATATGCAGCGTAATATGGCTGCCCGTTATCATGTGCTGATGGATGGAAGAGATATCGGAACTGTTGTTCTGCCTAATGCGGAGCTGAAGATTTTCCTCCCCGCATCTGCGGAAGAACGAGCCCGTCGCAGATATGATCAGCTTTTGGAGAAAGGAACCGAACAAACATACGACGAGGTGTTGACCGAAATTATTGAGAGGGATAAGCGTGACTCCGAGCGTGAGACTGCTCCTTTGAAGCAGGCAGTGGATGCGGTACTGTTGGATACCAGTGATTTGACACAGGAGCAGAGTATTCAGGCTGTGATTGATTTGATCGATGCGCGTATGAAAGAGGGAAGCGGTCATTGAGCGAGCAATTTGATACAAAAGCGTATTATGCGCTTTGGGCCAAACGATTGACCCCTATCGTGAAGATCCTTTATCCGTTTACTGTTTATGGGGAAGAGAATATTCTTGAAAAGCCTTGCTTAATTTGCGCCAACCATTCCAATTATATTGATCCGATTCTGGTTGCCCTTGCTTTCGGCGGTCATCGTCCCATTCATTTTATGGCGAAGATTGAACTGTTTAAGCACAAGAGATTCGGTGCTTTTTTGGGAAAGCTCGGTGCATTCGGTGTGGACCGTGACGGAGCGGATATTTCTGCAATTCGTACTGTGATGAAATATATCCGAGCAGGTGAAACAGTCGGGATTTTTCCCGAAGGTACCCGCGTCAGTACAGATGGGGCAGTGGAGGCGAAAACCGGGGCTGCGAGAATGGCAGCGAAGCTTCGAGTGCCCATTGTCCCTGTGTTCGTTTCTCGAAGAAAATGGGTTTTCCGTAAAGTAAAAATTGTAATCGGTAAGCCGATTGAGATTCCTGCGGATACAGAAGATTTCCAGAGGGTAACCAATGAACTGATGGAACAGATTGCACAGATGGGAAGAAATGTAGTATGAAAGAATTAATTATAGCGGACTCTGCGGGCTTTTGCTTTGGTGTCAGCCGTTCCGTCAGACTTGCGGAAG
>JAFQPT010000302.1 GCA_017411665.1 Oscillospiraceae bacterium
CCCCCTTTAGGCAAGGGGGGCTTGTTGTGCCTCTTCACATCGGAAATTCGAATACGTCGGCCCCTGCAGAAGAAACGGAATGACAACGACAACTTGAAAGAAATACACACTAAACAAGGTAACCATAGCTGTCATACCGACCGAACGAACGAAGCGAGTGGATAAGTGACACCCCAAATCTTTGATTTGGTTGGTGGAACTTATGCCTTGCGCTGTGTATCTCTCTATTAGGTGCATCTCTCACCGAGGGGATTCTTCGATTCCGCTGCGCTTCACTCAGAATGACAGTTTCTTTTTAATATATCTCCCCGCACGCAAAAACACCCGACACAGTTGTGTCGGGTGTTTGTTGTTTCTTTATTCTGCGAAGTATACGTAGTTTTCTTTTCTGGGTCTTGCATTGGGATGCTTTCCGTCGGGATAGCCCAGTGCCAGATGGCCGATGCCTTCGTATTCTTCGGTGATGCCCAGCTCACGCAGGATTGCCTTACCTTCTTCGGTCTCAAATTCTTCCTTTGCGCGGTGAATCCAGCAGGTACCCAGACCCAGAGCATCTGCCGCCAGCATCATGTTGCCCATGATGAGGCTGCCGTCATATACACGGTGGGGAGAGTCCTTCTTGGCAAGAACAATCAGAATCGCAGGTGCGCCGTAGAAGGGGTCGAAGCTCTCATCTCCCCAGATTTTCGCATTCATCGCGGAAATGCGGTCACGCAGCTCCCGATTGGTCACCGCAATAATCAGACCGGACTGGTTGTTTCTGCCGCAAGCGGCATAGGTACCTGCCTCGGTGATCTGCTCGATCATTTCGCGGGTAGGCAGCTCGGGCTTATATCTGCGGATACTTCTTCTGTGAAGGATCTGTTCCAGTGTATTCATTATTCAGCACCTTCCTGCGTTTCGGTGGATGCGGGGCTGGTGCCGTACTGAGAGATGGGGATGTAGTTGAGTGCATCGTAATCCAGCTCAGTATCAATACCGGTGGTGCCGGGATTTTCAAAGTGCCACCATTCGTTGTCAATGGTCTTGAAGCCTACAGATTCCATAATCTCGGTCATGTAATCTACATTATTCTTCAAGGTCCATTCCCAGCTTTCGCTGCTGGTGCGAGCTGCCGCTTCGCTGAAATCGTGAACCTTAGTGGGCATACGCAGCTCCTTGCCGGATGCGCGGTTGACCAGAGAAATGTCCACAGCGCGGCCCAGAGAGTGCATATCATTGTTGCCTGCAAAGTCAACGGTAGCCTCCAGCTTGTCCTGTGCGGAAGCAGGACGGTATGCATCATAAATCTTAATGGTATAGCCCGCCTGGTCGAACAGTTCGTATGCTTCCATCAGCATCTTGGCAGTGGATTCTTCCAGCAGAGGTACTGCGGGATACAGTGCTTCGCCAACCACATTTTCCACAGAGCTCAACTGCAGGTTGAAGTCTGCACCGGGCATGAGGACACGCAGGTCTACTGCGCCTTCCAGTTCAACATAGGTAGCGCGTTCGGTCAGGTAGTCATCAGAACAGTATACGATGCTGCCATCCTTCATTTCACACAGATAGAAGCCGCTGTTCTTGCCGTAAACGGTCAGTTCTTCGCCAAAGCCGATCTGGCAGAAGACAATACCGCCGGTGTGGGGTTCGCTGCGGCAGTTGAGCGTGTCTGCCATGCAGGTGTAGGTCTGCGCATTGAGAGGCTCATAGTCTTCATCGCTGATTCTGTTCTTCAGCAGAGTTGCCTTTCTCATGCGTTCGGTTTCGGGATCGTCACATTCCAGGAACCAGCTGTGAACCCAAGCGGTGATGCCGGTAGGCAGATTGACCTGGATCCATTCACCATCGGTGGTGACCTTCGTGACTGCAGTGCCCTTTGCCATAACACTCTGGAAGTTGCCCGGGATGGCATCGGGTTCGGAAGCCGGCTGGGTGTAGTATCTGGTACCGTCAACACGTGCGAAGTACAGATTGGGGTCGCCGGTTTCGACTACTTCGGGGCTCGGAGATACGGATGCATCGTCATCAGCATTATCATCGGCGCCGCCGCAGCCGCACAGTCCCAGCAGCATAACAGCCGCCAGCAGCAGTGCGAGAACTGATTTCAAGTTCATCTTCATTATTTTTCCTCCTACAAAATGTCATTTGAATTTCTGTAATATGTAAATATTCGTTTCTTCAAATATTCTGATTTCAGGTCCAAATTTCGACATATCAACCCATTACACCGAGATAAATGCCCGATTTACGGTCTTTTCGCCCCACTTGGACACCACTCATTGTAATGTAGCTATAGTATACGAAGATATTTTATCACTCACCAAAAATCATTACCACCACATTTTGTAACTTTTACCAGATTATTTCAGCAATTTGATAACAAAAACAGCCAAAATGCGTATCATTTTGGCTGTTTTTTTGTTTTTTCGATTCAATTTGAAAATTTCGACACACTTCCGCAATCTGTATTATTTGCAATAAAGTGTTGTTTCCCCCACTCAGACAATGCGGTCAAACTGCTTGTCCAGCTGCGTTTTTGTGTATGTCACGGACACAGGTCTGCCATGGGGACAGTATTTGACGGTACCGCTCAGCACTGCTTCCGCAAGGGCTGCAAGCTCCGCCGGCTGAGAGGATTTCCCCGCCTTGATAGCCGCCTTGCAAGCCACGGTTTTCAGCAGCTCCTGACGAACCTGCTCATAGGTCACCGCTCTGCCGGAGCGCAGATTTTCGCACAGCTCTTCCACACAGCCTCTGCCGTCGGCAATGTCGATATCCGCAGGAACACCGCGCAGCATCAGCGCATCGTCGCCAAACTGCTCCAGCTCATAGCCCAGCTGTTCAAAGACCTCAATATTGTCCCACACCAGCTGATAGTCTTCTCTGCTCAGACGAATGACCTCGGGCATCAGCAGCATCTGACCGGGTGCATCTGCCTTGTAAGCAGACAATCTGTCGAAATGGATGCGTTCATGGGCTGCATGCTTGTCAATGAGGGTCATCTTTCCTTCGTGCTCCACTACGATGTAGGTATTCAGCACCTCGCCAACCACGCGGAACACAACCTTTTTCACTTCGGGCAATACTTCCTGCTCCGGCTCTTCCAAAACCTCCTGTACAGGGGGGTCTTCCGCCTTGGGCTCCTCATAGAAGTTGCCGAGGACGCTTCGCAGAAAATCCTCCTCACTGCGGCGCACATCTTCCATAGTGACCTTCACCTCGGGCTTTTCGGGAGGCATCTGCACAATGGGCTCCATCGTCAATGCGATTTCATCCTGCACCACAGGTTCCTGCACCACAGGGGGCATCTTGGCAGGCTCAATATCCCGGGCAGGGATTTCGGGGCGTTCATACCGCTGCCGTTCGGGCACAGGGCTTGCCGCATCCCGCATAACAAAGGACTTTTTCAGCTGCAGGGGAATGTCATAGCGTTCCCGCTCTCTGCCGTCGGCAGTGGGAATGATTTTGCCCTGCTCATCATATTCCACACCCTCCAGCGGGTCTTTCTTCCGTTCGGGCTTCACCGACACTTCCTTGGCAGGATAATGCCCGTTTTGATCGAAAAACGCATCATTTTTCTTCCAGTAGCGCTGCTGCTGTGCTTCCTGCTTCAGTCGGTCTTCCCGCTCCACAGCCTCCAGACAGGTGTAGTAAACAGCATCATAAACCTGCTTTTCATTGGAAAACTTCACTTCTGCCTTGGTGGGATGCACATTCACGTCTACGCTGCCGAAGGGAATGTCGATATACAGCACGCAGTAGGGGAATCGTCCGCTCAGCAGTCGATTGCGGTATGCCATTTCCAGTGCTTTCTGCATCATGGGAGACTTGACTGCTCTGCCATTGACGTAGAAGTACTGTCCCGTGCGGTTGCCGCGGCCTTCCGCAGGTGAGGACACATAGCCCGTAACCTTCACAAACTCATCCACGGGGTCGCAGGCAATCATATTCTTCGCCGACTCTCTGCCCAGCAGATGATACACACAGGATTCCTTTTTCCCGTCACCGGGAGAGAAAAACTCTTCCTTGCCATCCTTAATGCAGCGGACGGAAATATCCGGTCTGCCCAGCGCACATTTCATAGCAGCCTGCACACAAGCGGTACCTTCCGCCTTGTCGCTTTTCATAAATTTCAATCGGGCAGGGGTATTGAAAAACAGGTCACGAATGATCATGGTGGTGCCTTCGGGACAGCCTGTTTCATACATTTCCTGAATATCCCCTGCAGTCAGCGTCATGCGCACACCACTGCCCGCACCGGTGCGGCGGGAGGTCATTTCAATGCGGGAAACCGCAGATATCGCTGCCAAAGCTTCACCGCGGAAGCCGAAGGTGCCGATACGCTCCAGACCTCGTTCATCCGCCAGCTTACTGGTGGCATGACGCAGAAAGGCAATGCCTGCATCCTCGGGAGACATTCCCTTGCCGTCATCGGTGACGCGGATATAGGTCATGCCGCCCTTGCGGATTTCTACGGTAACCGTACGGGCACCTGCGTCAAAGGCATTTTCCATCAGTTCCTTGACCACAGAAGCGGGGCGGTCTACCACCTCACCTGCTGCAATGAGGTCAGCCACATGAGGAGAAAGTATATTAATTTCGGACATAAAAATTCCTCCGATCTTCGCTCAACAATTCGTCAACAAGTGCAGGAAAATCCTGCGTTTGAGTGCTTTCATTATACAGGAATGATATTGTAAAATCTACTGCTATTTGTTATAATGTTAGAATACAAAATTATGCTCAAATTTCGATTTTTTCATAGATATAGGAGTTTTTATGGCTTACAAACGCATTGAACTGGATCAGGCATCCATTGACAAGCAGCTTCTGATCTGCGACCGCATCGCAGCAAAGCTGGACAGTGACCCCAAGCCCAGACTGGCAATGGTAGACACCTACGGCTGCCAGCAGAACGAAGCAGACAGCGAAAACATCCGCGGCTACCTTGCTCGCATGGGCTACGGCTTCACCGATAACGAATACGAAGCAGATGTGGTCGTCATCAACACCTGCGCCATCCGTGAACACGCAGAAATGCGCGTACTGGGCAACGTCGGTCATCTGACCCACACCAAAAAGGAAAACCCCAATCAGATCATCGCAGTGTGCGGCTGCATGGTACAGCAGCCCCACATGGCAGAAAAGCTGAAGAAGTCCTATCCCATCGTGGATATTGTGTTCGGACCTCATGACCTGTGGCGCTTCCCCGAGCTGCTGGAAAAGAAGATGGGCCAGAAGAAGCGTGTTTACGCAGTTGAGCCCAGCGATGGCACCGTTCACGAGGGCATTCCTCAGGTACGCACCCACGGTGTGAAGGCATGGCTGTCCATTATGTACGGCTGCAACAACTTCTGCACCTACTGTGTCGTTCCCTATGTCCGCGGCAGAGAACGTTCCCGCCGCCCCGAAGAAATCGTTGCGGAAGCAAGGCGTCTGGTAGCGGAGGGCTACAAGGAAATCACTCTGCTGGGCCAGAACGTCAACTCCTACGGCAAGGATCTGGCTACCACCGTTGACTTTGCAGACCTGCTGCGCATGATCAACGATATCGAAGGCGAATTTATCATCCGCTTCATGACCTCTCACCCCAAGGACGCAACTGAAAAGCTGTTCAAGACCATGGCGGAATGCGAAAAGTGCGCACATCAGCTGCACCTGCCCGTACAGGCAGGCAACAGCCGCGTGCTGCAGGCTATGAACCGCCGCTACACCCGCGAAAAGTATCTCAGCCAGGTAGAGCTGGCTCGCAAATATATGCCCGATATCGTGCTGACCACCGATATCATTATCGGCTTCCCTGGGGAAACCGATGAAGAATTTGAAGACACCCTGACTCTGGTCGAGCAGGTGCGCTACGACAGCATGTTCACCTTCATTTTCTCTCCCAGAAAAGGCACTCCCGCCTATTCCATGGACGACCCCTTTACCCGCGAACAGAAGCAGGTGCGCTTCGACCGTCTGGTAGAAGCGGCAAACCGCATTTCCACCGAAATCCACGCGAGCTACGAAGGCAAGACCGTTCCCGTACTGGTAGACGGCGTCACCGAAAGCGGTGAGCTGTCCTGCCGCACCATGGGCGGACGTCTGGTGCGCGTACAGGGTGACGAAAGCCTCATCGGCAAGTTCCTGCAGGCGGAAATCACCGGCAGCAACACCTGGGCGCTGTACGGAAAACTGGTAGATTGAGCACATTCTTCGTTCTACTTATTTGTTTGTCATCCTGAGCGACAGCGAAGGATCTCAAACACACGAAAGAACTAAAAATTCAATCTGCAAGCCCGATCGTATCTTTGAGAGCCTTCACTTCACATTCGTTTCGTTCAGGATGACATGGGTGGATGGAAATCATAAGCTACTACGGTTGCATCGCAACAAAGATAAATCTTAGAAATGGACAGGGTACTTTATGGCTGAACTGACCCCCATGAAAAAACAATATAATGAGATTAAGGCAAAGTACCAAGACTGCATGCTGTTCTTCCGTCTGGGCGACTTTTACGAAATGTTCGACGATGACGCAAGAACCGCATCCAGAGAGCTGGACATCGCTTTGACCACCAGAGACCGCAATGTGGAAAATCCGGAAGACCGCACCCCCATGTGCGGTGTCCCCTACCACGCAGCGGAAGTGTATATTGCAAAGCTGGTAAGCAAGGGCTACAAGGTCGCCATCTGTGAGCAGACAGAAGACCCTGCTCTGGCAAAAGGCATCGTCAAGCGTGACGTCATCCGTATCATCACCCCCGGTACCGTCAACGCCAGCTCCATGCTGGATGAAAGCCGCTCCAACTATATCTGCTCAGTCTACTACAACGCCAAGCTCAACCGCGGCGGCATTGCATTCTGCGAAATTTCCACAGGGGAATTCTGCACCGCAGCCTTTGACAGCGCAGCCGCTGACCATATCATCAATGAACTGGGCCGCTTTGCACCCAAAGAAGCAGTGCTGAACTCCGACGCAGCCTCCAGCGAAATCATCCGCGGCTTCCTCACCAATAAGCTCAGCTGTCTGGTACAGAATCTCAACGACACCTTCGACCACACACACTGCGAGCAGCTGCTGTGCAATCAGTTCCACACCGAAACGATCGGTGCCTTGGGTTTGAGCAGCGTGCCCCATGCCGTACAGGCTGCAGGGGCTCTGCTGAACTATCTGATTACCACCCAGAAGGCCGACCTGAGCTACCTTAAGACCCCCGACCTGTTCACTGCCGGCCGTTTCATGGAGCTGGACTACACCACCCGCCGCAATCTGGAGCTGACCGAAACCCTCCGCAGCGGCGAAAAGAAAGGCAGTCTCCTGTGGGTACTGGACAAAACCAAGACCCCCATGGGCAGCCGCACCCTGCGCAGCTGGCTGGAACGTCCTCTGCTGGACCCCGAATCCATCACCTACCGCAGCAGCGCGGTAGCTGAGCTGGTCAATAGCGGCATTCTCCGCGACGAGCTGCGGGAAGACCTGCGTGGTGTGGGCGATATGCAGCGCATCATCGGCCGCATCGTATTCGGCACCGCCAACGCAAGAGATCTTGCAGCACTGGCAAATTACTGCCGCGTGCTGCCTACATTAGCTGCCCGTCTGAGAGCCTGCTCCGCACCTGCGCTGCAGCGCATTGCGGAAATGGATGTGTTGGAAGACGTGTGCAGTGCCGTGTCCGCTGCCATTGCCGATGAACCTCCCCTGTCTGTCCGCGAAGGCAGCATGATTCGCGCGGGATACAGCGAAGAGCTGGACAAGCTCCGCGAAGTACGCGCCCACGGTGCGGAAATGATGGCTGCCATTGAACAGAAGGAGCGCGAGCGCACCGGCATCAAAAAGCTGAAAATCGGATACAACAAGGTATTCGGTTACTATATCGACGTTCCCCGCTCTGCAGGCGAACGCAATATTCCCGACGACTACATCCGCAAGCAGACTCTGGTGAACAACGAACGTTACTTCACCACAGAGCTGAAGGATCTGGAAAACGCACTGCTGACCGCAAAGGATCGCATCGAAGACATGGAATACCGTTTCTTCGTGGAAATCCGCGATCTGGTAGCTGCGCAGACCGAGCGCGTGCAGGCCGCCGGTGATGCTGTAGGTGTACTGGACGTACTGTGTGCACTGGCTGATGTAGCCGTCCGCAATCGTTATGTATGTCCCGAGGTCAACACCTCCGGCACCCTGTATATCGAAGAAGGCCGCCACCCTGTGGTGGAGGCAGCCCAGAAGGACTCCTTCTTCGTGCCCAACAGCCTCTTCATGAATAACTCCACCGACTCCGCCATGATCATCACCGGCCCCAATATGGCAGGTAAGAGCACCTACATGCGCCAGACTGCGCTGATTGTGCTGATGGCGCAAATCGGTTCCTTCGTCCCTGCCAAGAAGGCCGTGCTGGGCGTGGTGGACCGCGTGTTCACCCGTATCGGTGCATCCGACGACCTTGCCAGCGGCCAGTCCACCTTCATGGTGGAAATGAGCGAAGTGGCGGGCATTTTGAAGAACGCTACCAAGCACTCCCTCATTCTGCTGGACGAAATCGGCAGAGGCACCTCCACCTATGACGGCATGGCCATTGCCCGCGCCGTACTGGAATACTGTGCCGACCGCCGCAAGCTGGGAGCAAAGACCATGTTTGCTACCCACTACCACGAGCTGACCTCCATGAGCGAGGAGCTGCCCGGTGTGAAAAACTATCACGTTACCGCCAAGAATGAAAACGGCGACTTGATTTTCCAGCGCACCGTAAAACCCGGTGCCGCAGACCGCAGCTACGGTGTTGCGGTAGCCAAGCTGGCAGGGGTTCCCGAAAGCGTGGTACGCAGAGCGAATGTCTGTCTGAAGGAGCTGGAAGAGCAGAAGGATGCGATGTTCCAGACCCCCGACCTGTTCCGCTTCATGGGGGATGCGGCTCCCGTTGCGGAAGCCGACCCCAATGCACAGGCAGTGCTGGAGATGGTGCTGGACATGAATCCCGATGATTTCACCCCCATTGCCGCACTGAATTTCCTGTACGAACTGAAAAAGAGAGCTGCCGCAAATGACTGAAAATCGCTTTAGACCGCAATTTACATCTGACTGCACCAAACCCGAAGTTATCATCGGGTTTGTGTATCTGATGCTGCACATGTTTGCCATACCGCTGCTGCTTCCCGTTGTGCAGACCCATCTGCTTCCCGAGCTGGATGAAATCACTGCCAACGCCGCCTATTACGGCATCGGAGTTGCAGTGTCCTTCCTACTGTTCTGGAAACTGCTGCGCAGAGAGTTCGACCATTTTATGGATCGGCCCCTTCACTGTCTCAGCGGCATCCTCATGGGATATTTCCTTTGGTACATGCTGAGCCTGCTGCTGTTCTCCCTGTTGGAGACCCTCGGTCTGGAATTGATTACACCGAATGACCGGGCTGTGGACATGCTGGCAGAGCAGAATTTCAATCTGACCATGGTCATCAGCGTCATTGCCGCACCGATCGTGGAAGAAGTCTTGTTCCGCGGAATTCTGTTCCAGTCCATTCGCCAAAAGAGCCGTCTGATGGCCTATCTGGCATCTCTGCTGATGTTTGGGCTGTATCATGTATGGCAGTTTGCGCTGGCATATCAGGATTTATCTTATCTGCTGCATATTGTGCAGTATCTTCCCATTACCTTTGCTTTGACATGGTGCTATGAATACTCCGGCAGCCTGTGGACTGCGATTTTCTTCCATGCAAGCAACAACTATCTGGCTATGAGCCTGCTGCAAAGCATCTAATCCCAAAAATTACCCATGAAACGAGATAGAGGTGTTTTCATGTATAATATGATCGTAATCACCGGCCCCACCGCCACAGGCAAAACCGCACTGGGCGTAGCCGTTGCCAAAGCATTGAACGGCGAGGTCATCGGCGCCGACTCCATGCAGCTGTATAAGCGTATGGACATCGGTACCGCCAAGCCTACCGCTGCCGAAATGGATGGTGTTCCCCATCACATGGTCGGCATTGTAGAGCCCGACGAAGACTTCAGCGTTTCCCTGTACGTGGAACAGGCAACCGCCATTGCCGATGACATCATCGCAAGAGGCAAAATCCCCGTAGTAGTCGGCGGCACGGGTCTGTATATCGATTCCCTGATTGCGGGACGTGACTTTGCAGATAATCAGGCGGACGACCATCTGCGCGAGCTGCTGGAACAGCAGTATGATGCCCACGGCGGTGCCGCTATGCGCGCACTGCTCCACAGCTTCGACCCCGAACGTGCAGACAAGCTGCACCCCGGTGACAAGCGTCGCATCATTCGCGCCATCGAAGTGTTTATGCTCTCCGGCTCTACCATCACCCAGCATGACAAGGAAAGCAAGGAACGTCCCAATCGCTACAATCCCCTGTGGTTTGCGCTGGACTTTGAAGACAGACAGGACCTGTACAACCGCATCAACCTGCGCGTTGACCGCATGGAAATTCTGGGTCTGTTTGAAGAAGTGCACGATCTGCTGGAAAGCGGTCTGGCAGACGACAGCACCGCCATGCAGGCCATCGGCTATAAGGAAGCCGCACTGGCTCTGCGGGATAAGCTCAGCCGCGAGGAAGCACTGGAGCTGATTAAGCTCCGTTCCAGACAGTATGCCAAGCGTCAGCTGACCTGGCTGCGCCGGAACAAGGACATCAACTGGATTCGCTGGAAGAAGACTCCCGACCTGCGCAACGGACTCTACACCATTCTGGCAACCTGGGAAAATGCATTGCGCGGCGATGCAGAGCCCGAAATTTAACGGCTGTGCCGACTCAAATCGACAAAGTTTGACCTCGGCCCTGTACTACAATAGCGGTATCCCTGTGTAAAAAGGGAAATATTGTATGTACGGAGCAGATAGATACTGCTCCAAAGGAGCAAGCCGTATGCAAAATTTACAAGACACCTTCCTGAACCGAACCCGACAGGACAAAGTACCCGTTACCGTTTTTATGACCAACGGGTTCCAGATGCGAGGCGAAATTCGTGGCTTTGACAACTTCGTAGTCCTTGTAGACTCCGAAGGTAAGCAGCAAATGATTTACAAGCACGCCATTTCCACCATCACACCCTCCCGCCATGTCGACTGGCACTCGGACGAGCGGAAAACATAAGCGTTCCCCGGGAACGCAGGGCAAACGCGCCATGCAGCAGATTTCGATGAACAGCATGGTGGTCTGCCTTCTGTTCATCGGACTGCTGCTGTATTTGAGCGCTCCCGTATTCCGTATATTGAGCGCACCGAAAACCGCTGTCGTGCTGCCATATTCGGAGCAGCCCGTTTACACCCTGCAGGGAATCCTCATTCGGGAAGAGCTTTTGATTCCCTCTCTGGGAATCGGCACTGTTTCCGTGGCTGAAAGCGGACAAACCGTAGCCGCAGGAGCACTCATTGCCGTAAAAGGCACCGAAACCCTGCTCGCACCTGCCCCGGGGCTCTATCTGCGGGAAACCGACGGACTGGAGCATCTGACCGCAGACATGCTTTCCGCACTCACCCCACAGTCTCTTATGCAGCTGCGGGAATCCCGACCCGCAGCCGCAGACAATCACGGTAAGCTGATTTGCGGAAACGAGTGGCTGTTTGCCGCTTTGGCAGATGCGGAATATGCCGAGCAGCTGCAGATAAACCGTTCCGTTTCGCTGACCGCCCAAACGCAGCCGTCGCTTTCCTTCACAGCCACTGTGATGCAGGTCAGCTCTGCGGAAAACGGAAAATGCGCTGTGGTACTGCGATGCATTGACCATCTGCACCACATCGCCCATTTACGGCAGTTGACCGTAACCGCAGCGGGCACGCCCGTTCAGGGCCTGCGTGTCCCCGCAGAAGCTGTCTACGCAGACGAGCACGGCAGCTTCGTTTACAGATGTTCCGCTTCGGAAGCGGAACAATGCTATGTAACCATTGTGTCTGAAGAAACCGATTGGTTTCTGGTTTCCCAAGACCGCTCCGCCCATGCACTGCATGCAGGCGACACAATCATTCTCAAGGCTCCATAGCGATGAGCCATAAGGAGGGAACAGCCAAATGAATATCGAGGAAAACGTCCGTCTGGTACAGGAGAAGATCCGTGCCGCAGCACAAGGCCGCAGCGTCACTCTGGTAGCAGCCACGAAGATGAACGATGCCGATACCGTCCGCCGCGCCATCGCCGCAGGCATTGATGCCAGCGGGGAAAACCGCGTACAGGAAATGATGGAAAAGCTCGGTCAGGGTGCCTACGAAGGTGCACCGCTGCACTTCATCGGCTCTCTCCAGAAAAACAAAGTGAAGTTCGTCGTAGGCAACTGCGATTTGATTCATTCCGTCAACAGCGTCTCTCTGCTGGAGGCCATCAACAAGCGCGCTGTCGCCTTAGGCATCGTGCAGGATGTGCTGCTGGAAGTCAACATCGCCCGGGAGGAAAGCAAAACAGGCTTTCTGCCCGAACTGCTTCCCCAATTTCTGGAATCTGCGGCGAATTTACCCGGTGTCCTCATCAGAGGCTTAATGGCAATTCCTCCGATTCCCAAAAAAGTCGGAGAAAATCGCTACTATTTCGCACAAATGCGTGAGCTTTTTATTGACATTGGAACAAAAAAATACGATAATGTTTCTATGGATTTTCTGTCCATGGGGATGAGCAGCGACTATGAAGATGCCATCCTGGAAGGATCCAATATGGTCCGTGTAGGCACAGCCATTTTCGGTGCCCGCGACTACGGACAGACAAAGCAGTAACGGAGGTAAACAATGGGTATTTTAGACGCACTGAAGGGTCTGACTCGCCCCTACGACGAAGAAGAAGATTTCTTCGACGATGAAGAAGAACTGTTTGAAGAAGAGGAACAGCCCGCAAAGGCAGGCCGCAGCGCAAATCCTTTCTTTGACAGCGACACTCCCGAATACGATGCCCCCGAAGCTGAAAGCGAACCGGCTCCCGTTGCCCGTCCTTCTTTCATTCCTCGCAGAAACCGCGAGCAGCAGGAACCTCGAGGCACTCGTATGTCTCCCCCCTCCGGTGGGGAAAACAAAATCGTCTTCATGAAGCCCGACCGCTATGAAGATACCAAAACCATTTTCAATCATCTGCGCGCCAGACGCATCGTCCTCATGAGCCTGGACGAAACCAACAAAGAAATTGCCCGCCGTATTCTGGACTTCATGGCAGGCGCAACCTACGCAAGCGATGGCAAAATCGCACGTGTATCCAGCGGCACTTACATCATTACCCCCAGAAATGTGGATATGATGGGCAGTGACATGATGGATGAACTGGAGAACAGCGGTCTGTTCTTCTAACCCAACCCCGGCAATTCAAGAGAGATTCCTCACACCGTGAGGGAAAGGTGGATATAGATTATGATTACATCTCAGGATATCAGAGCAAAGAGCTTTGAAAAAGCAGTTTTCGGCGGCTATGACATGGCAGCTGTTGACCAGTACATGGAAACTATCGCAGCGGAAATGGACACTCGTGTCAGAGAAATTTCTACCCTGAAGTCCAAGATGAAGATTCTGGCAAACAAGGTCGAAGAATACCGCAGCACCGAAGATGCAATGCGTCTGGCATTGGTCTCCGCACAGCAGCTGGCAACTCAGATCGAAGCAGAAGCACGCGTAAAGGCAGAAGCA
>JAFQPT010000303.1 GCA_017411665.1 Oscillospiraceae bacterium
GATCATTCGATTGAACTCTTTACGTTTTTTTGTATTTGTCCCAGAGATTCCTTCGTCTGCAAAAATTTCAAAAAGTTCCCAGTCTGGGTTATGAGCTATATATTGTCTAAAATAACGCTGTTGACTTTCAAACGAATTCGCTTGATCTTCATTATCAGTCGATACACGACAATATGCTGCTACACGCTTTTTGATTTTCACATATTTTCGTTCTTGATCCATGCGTTCATATATGTTCATAGAAAGGTCCTTCCCCGGCTATCTATAACTGCAGATGATAATCTCATTATATTTTTTTACAAAATACCGTCGAATGTATGAATTACTAAGCACTTAGATAAAACGACGCCAAGCGTCATTATGCCTGGCGTCGTTTTAGTTGTTCCCGCATACTCTGTTCGTTCAAGTCATTTAAACAGCGGTCAAACTGAGTGGAATCAAGTAGATTTCTGTCTTTCAAAGAAAGTAGTATTGACTCTTGAAGCAGCATAAGAAACGCTGAATGTTCTTGTGATGTAAGCGCAGGAATCGGTTCCCCAACATACATAAAATCACGGTAAATCAACAATCACCACCTCCCTCTTCCTAAATATATGAATAGTTATTATAATTGTATTAATTATATTTTTTGTCGGAAAGGATCATGTTACCCCTTCGCATACCTAACCAGAGGAATTCTCAGGTCAACATTGGTAGGAGTGCATTCTTCACCGGTGTATCCGGGAATCAGCAAATAGTTATTGAAGGACGAGAAGGTTCGTTGTAATAGTTAGCAATTTTGATTCACTCCTCATCTGTCGTGATCACTTTAAATATACTACTGCGGATTCGAACATTTTCATATCAAATTCGCCGGGTACATTGCTGTACATTCCGCAGCCCTTGCGTTCAGAGTGCCAAATCTCACCAAAGAATCTACCGTCGCGAGATGTAAAGTCTTCGGTTGCAAAAGCGGAATTATTGGGGCTGTAGTTTACAGCATTGGTGTATTCCGTCAAGACCTACATACGTTGTAACACAATACTCCCAAACAGAACATGTATCTTCAAACGACATTTCTTTTGTTGTAGTTTCTATAAAATATGACAACCGAAAAAAATCAAGTATATCAAGAAAACAATTAGTTTTTATTATGAATTCCGCAAAGCAACACAAAGCAACATATAAAATATAATTTCATAAAAATTATAACTTAATATTTAAAACAAATAGGTTATATGCTATAATGATACGGCACAACTTTTGTTATCAATAGAAAGGGGTATGCGTTACAAATGAAAACCGATATCGAAATTGCTCAGAGCGCCGTTATGGCGCCCATCACCGAAATTGCCGCAAAGGCAGGCATCGACGACAAGTATCTGGAACAGTACGGCAAGTACAAGGCAAAGATTGACCTGTCTCTGATGAAGGACCAGGCAGACAAGCCCGATGGCAAGCTGATTCTGGTGACCGCGATGACTCCCACCGCAGCAGGCGAAGGCAAGACCACCACTACCGTCGGTCTGGGTGATGCGCTCAATAAACTTGGCAAGAATGTTATGATTGCACTGCGTGAACCCTCTCTGGGCCCCGTGTTCGGCGTCAAGGGCGGCGCTGCAGGCGGTGGCTACGCGCAGGTCGTTCCCATGGAAGATATCAACCTGCACTTTACAGGGGATTTCCATGCCATCGGCGCGGCAAACAATCTGCTGGCAGCCATGCTGGATAACCACATTCAGCAGGGCAACGCACTGGGTATCGATGTCAAGCGCATTACATGGAAGCGCTGTGTAGACATGAATGACCGTCAGCTGCGAAACATCGTTTGCGGTCTGGGCGGCAGAATGCAGGGCGTTCCCCGCGAGGACGGCTTCGATATCACCGTAGCATCCGAAATCATGGCAGTTATGTGTCTGTCTACAGGCATTGCTGACCTGAAGGAACGTCTGGCACGCATGATTGTTGCCTACACCTACGACGGCAAGCCCGTCACCGCAGGGGACCTGAAGGCACAGGGCGCTATGGCAGCACTGCTGAAGGATGCACTGAAGCCCAATCTGGTCCAGACACTGGAGCACACGCCCGCATTTGTACACTGCGGCCCCTTTGCCAATATCGCACACGGCTGTAACTCCGTCACCGCTACCCGCATGGCTATGAAGCTGGGTGACTACTGTGTCACCGAAGCAGGCTTCGGCGGCGACCTGGGTGCGGAAAAGTTTCTGGATATCAAGTGCCGCATCGCAGGCTTCAAGCCCGATGCAGTGGTCATCGTGGGCACTGTCCGCGCACTGAAGATGCACGGCGGCGTGGCCAAGGCCGATTTGAACAAGGAAAATCTCACCGCTCTGGAGCTGGGTCTGCCCAACCTGCTGCGTCATGTGGAAAACATCACCAAGGTCTTTAAGCTGCCCGCTGTGGTTGCCATCAACCGTTTCCCCACCGACACCGAGGCTGAACTGGCGCTGGTAGAAAAAAAGTGCAAGGAACTGGGCGTCAACGCAGTCCTGTCCGAAGTTTGGGGCAAGGGCGGCGAAGGCGGCATTGCACTGGCAGAAGAAGTGATCCGCCTGTGCGAAGAGCCCAACGCATTTGAATACTGCTATGATGCCGAACTGGGCATTGTGGAAAAAATCGAAGCCATCGCAAAGCGCATTTACCGCGCTGACGGCGTCGAGCTGGTAGGCAATGCCGTCAAGCAACTGAAGGAGCTGACCGATCTGGGACTGGACAAGATGCCCATCTGCATGGCAAAGACCCAGTACTCCTTCTCCGACGACCCCGCAAAGCTGGGTGCCCCCACGGGCTTTAAGATCACTGTCCGCAACCTGAAGGTTTCCGCAGGCGCAGGCTTCATCGTTGCTCTCACAGGTGACGTAATGACCATGCCCGGTCTCCCCAAGGTGCCCTCTGCGGAAAAAATCGATGTAGACGAAAACGGTGTCATCACCGGTTTGTTCTGATTCGCACAATTCGTACGAACGTTTTGCGTATCGTTTTGTGGAAGCACGGTATCGAAACTGCGGAAGTGCAGTAGATGCCATTACCTTATTTTAGCCTGACAAATACAATCCCAACCCGTTTCTGAGACAATATGCGTTGACATTGCTGCGTTGTCGCCTTTTGAAGGGCGACAGCCCGTCTGCAAGGCGACGCCTTGCACTGCCTTAGCATATTGCCTCAGAAATCTATGACTCCACAGGAGAGATTTTTTGTGTCAGGCGAAATTGAATGATGCAGATAGGCTGACGCCTATCAAAGAATGAAATAATGCCTGGCGCCAAAAGGAACCCTGTGGAGCGTGTTCGGATTATATTTGTCAGGCTACGGAGGCAACTATGGATTTCTCCAGATATAGAA
>JAFQPT010000304.1 GCA_017411665.1 Oscillospiraceae bacterium
CTCCTCATTTTCCGGATGTGGTCATGGCCGTGTCAAACAGAAGTACGGTCAGAAATTTTGAGCCGCCGGCGAAGTAAAAGTAGTAAGGCTTGAATCCATCGTTGATTTCGATGACCTCACCGAACTCAAATTTGTAGTCCGGAAATAAAGTGGATACCGGGGTGGTCTCCAGCATGGAGCAAAACGCCTTCGCGGTCAGGCCAAGGGGGTAGGTCTGCTTGAACTTGTAGTGGAAGGGGGAGGGGAAAGCGTGAGTATCCTTGGAGACCATTAAACTATGGTGCATTTCAAACTCCATGGATGCGGCATTGTCATCCACAAAGCCAAAGATGCGGCAGGTGGGAGGAGAAATCCGCTTGGGACACCAGTCCATGATTTTCCGGGTAGGCACCTTCTTTCCCATGCTCTTTTTCTTTTTACCGCCGAAACCGTTGCAATAGTTGCGGTCATCGGAGAAGGGTTGTGCCCGCAGCAGAGCCGGGCATTCGGCACAGTTGGGTTGTCGATAGTTGATTTTCATCGTCTGTCTCCTTTCGTGTTTTTCAAAAGGCCATCCATGGCGTCCTCTATTGAGTCATAGAATCTATTGGCATAGAATTTGACCATGTTTCCGGTTCCCTGATTGGATTCAAATATGAATTTGCCTGCGTTTATTGGCACACGCTCGTCAATGAGCATTTCTCTTTTGAAATCCTCCAGATACTCCACCCTCGCATTGGGGAATTGCTTTCGATGGCGTACCTCGTATATTCCTGTCACCTTCATGGGGATAGCACGGAGAACAACACCATGCTCGACCATGATTTCTTCGAGTTCCTTAATATCCATACTGACTCCTCCATTTCGTCTCCAGAGCAAAAGGTTTGTGCTTCCTGCTACACTGATTTACTCCTGTCGTCCTGAAACAACTCGTATAGCAGAATGTCAGAAGGGAGAAAGAGACAGAGGGGATGCAGGAGTACATTGATTACTTGAAGATAAGATGATAAAATGAAAGCGAAATCAAAAGATAGGAGGGCTTCTTATGGCGCGGGAGAAAAAAGAGAATCAAATGGTCCTGATAGCTCGCTGCATGCTGTTTCACAGCTTTGGAAATGACACGATGTTCAGCCGTGTGTTGGACGTGGTGAAGGGCAACGGAATAACACAGGTAATGTGCGATGCGCTTTGTTATCTCGAAGGAAAGGATGTTGAGGAGCCTGTACTGGATATAGATGGCAAGGAGATAAAAGCCGATAGAGTTCGTCCGTGGGCAGATGAGTATGAGACGAGTCATAATCAGAGAAATGTAGTGTATTCTGCGATAGCCCATGTGAAAGCATATTTGGAGCATGGAATTGAGATTGTTGGCATCATAGGCTCCAACCTGTCTCCAAGATGTGGGAAAGACGGAGAAGAAGGAGATTATCCCTTTGTGGATGCTGTCCGGGAACAGTTAAAGGAAGAAGGAATTGATATCCCTGTCCTCGATATCCAGTGTGAAGACGACCTGGATAAAGTAAGGGCGCTTTTTGAATAGACGATAGAAGGGGCTGCCTTGGATGGCAGCCCCTTTTGTACGTTGGGATTTTTCAAAATAAATCGCAAGATTTCAGCATAGGATGGAGGAGCAACGGAATTAAGGGAAAATAATGTGGTAATAAAATTGAAAAAAAGACAGGATTATCAACGGAAATCTGAATTAAATCGAAAAATAAAACGTCAGATTTTTGAGAATAAAAGGAGAGCAACATTTAGATAAAAAAAGAAAAAGTATTGGAAAAAGTGGCTGGTAACCCGGAGTTTCTGCCATACTGACCATTTTGTATTGCGAAATCTGTGGATATTGTGGTATAATACTCGCCGTCAAGATATAAATCCAAACACTCTATCAAAGTCCCGCTGAAAACAGGCACTTTGTCCCATGAAAACAGCAGCCTGTGACCCCAAGCAGCAGATAGAGCACTTTGGATTTTATATCCAAAGTGCTCTATTTTTATGCCCAGGTACGCCCCCCGCAGGCCCTTTCCAACGCATCCCCCGTGGTCCTTTGCCACCGTTCAATCGCTTGTGGCACAAGGGTTTCAAGCCTTTCTCTTTATTCTTTCTCTGAATTATTTTGAAGAAAAAATGAGAAAGGAAAGAAGTGGCCGTGGGCCAAGGCCAACGGGTGAGAGGGACGAGGGTGCGAGACAACGGGGCAGGGAACGAGTGCGATTTTGGTGGGACAAAGGGGCGGATTTCGGTGGGACAGTATCATAGTATTTTAAATTAAATGCCATTTTTTTATATTAATTATCGAAAATTTCATTTAATACCGGAATCGGGAACAAACGTAATCGTTTTTTTCAAATTAAATACCCCAAAATTTTCAGTTAATTCGGCTTGAGGCAACGGAATTAAATCAAAAATTTGAAGAATTAAATTGAAAAAATTTTTGAGGCATTGAAAACACACAGGAAAGTCAATTTGTGAGGATACAAAGGAGGCAGAAAATGAAAAAAGCAAAGACAAGGCAAAGGGAAATCAATTTCAGCAGTCAGAAGTGCCAGCGGATTATTTGTGTCAATGACTCTGCGGAGCAGGAGTACGCATTGAAGCTGGAGGCAGACGAACAGGTGATGAGCTATGAGGAGAATGTATCTCTGGACAGAAAAAATTTTCAGTACATCAATCGTATCGGTATCCGAACAGCCTATTTCGGCATCGATTGGAAAACCGATTTTCTTATCCGTAAGGTAAACGGGGCTTTGGCCGTCTGTGAGCTGGTGAAACCCGGGGACCTTGACAAGGTAACTGTGCTGGAACAGTTGGAACTGTCCCGGCGTTACTGGGAAGTGACTGGTGTAACAGACTGGAAAATTGTTTTGATTGTGAGGGGTACAGATGTTTCTTGATGTAAATGGTGAGCTGCACCGCATTGTAAAGCAGGAAGCAGCCGGAGCATGGGTCATCTCCTATAACAACCCGGGGCCGCCGCAATTTGTTCTTCAGGCGGAACTGGACACCTATCCCCGTGTAGCCACCCCCGAAGACAGTTACCAAAGCGCAAAAAAGGAGCAGTTATCCGAGGCAGAGCAGGAGCGTCTGGAGCTGATACAGCCGCTGCTGGATGATGAACAGTGTATCAAAGACCGTTTCCACCGTGGAGATGTGGCGAGAGAGACCGCGGCTCTGTACGAGACGACCAGCCGGCGTATCCTGCAGCTATATTACCGCTATCTCGCCACTGGTATCCTTATACGGAAAAAGGAACTGAAAAGCAGAGGAAGATTCACAGAGGAGTTTAAGTGGGCAGTCAACACATTCTACTTCTCCGCAAAAAAGAAGTCCCTGAAAGACGCCTATGACCTGATGCTCTTACAGCGTTTCACGACACCGGAAGGGAGGCTGATGGAGGATTACCCAACCTACTCGGCATTCAAGCATTTCTTCTATCGGAACCGCTATGACAAAAGCAGTCAAAAAGTGATTGCCCGTGATGGCCTGACCAATTTCCAAAGAACCGCACGCCCTCTGTTCGGCTCCGCCATGGCGTGGAAATCCCGTATCGGAGCCTATCAGATGGACGCTACGGCCGCAGACATCTACCTTGTGTCCCGGCTTGACCGTACAAAGGTCGTTGGCCGGCCTTATGTGTATCTGGCCGTGGATACAGCGACACAGCTGATAGCCGGCCTCTATGTAGGCTACGACGCGGGGGAAGAAGCAGTCATGGCCTGTCTTGCCAACGCCGCGATGGATAAGGTGGCTTACTGCAAAGGCTTTGGCGTGGATATCGACCCTATGGACTGGCCAAGCGCCGGATTACCGGGAGAGGTCATCATCGACCAGGGCCGTGATTTCAAGAGCGGTCGGATGCAGGAGCTGTGTTTACGGTATGGACTTACCTATGAAACGCTGCCGCCCTTCCGCCCGGATGAAAAGGGGCTGGTGGAGAAGATGTTTGATTTGATACAGAACAGATATAAGCCGATTCTCCGTGGCCGCGGCATCATTGAGGAAGATGCACAGGAGCGGTGGGCGGTGGATTACAGGTTACAGGCGTCCCTTGACCTGACGCAGTTCACAGAAGTCATCATCCATTGCATCGTGTTCCTCAATGGCAGACGTGTATTGGACAATTATCAGATGAGTCAGGAGATGCGGGAACAGGGCGTTTCCCCGACCGCTTCGGGACTGTGGCGCTACTATGTTGGCGCCGGGAAATCCAGCCTCATGGAAATAGACGAAAAAGAGGTCTACTACATGACACTGCCCCGCATCAATGGCCGACTGACACGCCGCGGAATCGCTTATAATCATTTCCTCTATATCAATAGGGAGTTTATGAGCGGAGAGCAGGGCCAGCGTTACTTCGGACAGGAGATAACCTTTGCCTACGATGAACAGAGCGTATCTTCCATTTATCTGATTCTGGACGGTCTCTACATCCCCTTCGACCTCGCACCGCAATTCTCTATCTATGGTGGAGCCGCCAAAGCAGAAAGCGAATTGCTCTGGCAGGAAGACCGGCGCAGTAAGCGGGAACATAAGAGAAAAGAGGATGAAGGACGTGTGGAGCTGGCTCGAAAAATTGCTGCCATCAAGAATGAAGCAGTCCCGGAAGAAAAAGAGTTCCAGAACGGCGAGACTATCAAGCAAAACAGAATGAAAGAGAGGGATAGAAGAAAATGAAATACGGATTTGAGCCAGTTGTAGAAGCGGTCTATACGCCAAACCCTTTGAGTGGGAACCGGAACAATCCCTTTCTGGAGGCCATGCCGGAAATGCTTTCTAAAGAGGCACTGTTTGAGCGGTTAGGCAGTTACCCAGTTCCGCAGCTGCAGAAAAGAGGCATCCAGACGACAGAGCGACGCCGTGCGTTGAGCGCCTTGTCCAGCGCCTTTATCCCCATGGACTACATGGCGGCCATCTACAACACCCTGTTCTGCGCCATCGAAAGCACCTATAACACCAGCACCACCATTGAGAGCATATACCGGACGCACGCCATCCATCAGGGCAAAGGCGCGATGCTTCTGGATGCCCCCATGTCCATGTCCTCTGACAGCGGCTCCATACTGGGTGTACCGGGTATCGGAAAGAGTTCCACGGTACGGCGCTGCCTGCGTCAGATACCGCAGGTCATTCTACACAGCGAGTATAAGGGGCAGAAACTGTTTTGTAAGCAGATAACCCATCTGATGGTGGAGTGTCCCAGTGACTGCTCCGTCAAGACACTGGCGCTGAACATCATCGAGGCAATCGACCGTGCAATCGGCAGTGATTACAGTGAATTAAGCGGAAAGTTGTCCCGGCTGCCCAGTACATCGGCAATGGCCACACGGGTAAAGATACTCTGTCTGACGCACCACATCGGCCTTATCGTCATTGATGAGATACAAAACGCCATCCTGACCGCCTCGCGCACGAAGCAGGACAGGCCCCTCATCAAATTCCTTGTGGAGCTATCCAATGAGGCATGTACCAGCATCTACTTCGTGGGTACGCCTTCTGCAGAGGAACTGTTCCTGTCACAGGAGCACCTGAAACGGAGGACAAGGGGGCTGCGGCTGCTCCCCCTGCGGCCGGACGGTGTTTACCGCCAGTTCCTCTATGCCCTCTGGCGTTACCAGTATACGCAGGAGCAGGCGCCCCTTACCGATGCGCTTTCCAATCTCATATACGACCTCTCCGGCGGCATCCCCGCATATATCCTTAAAGTGTTCTATGAGGCGCAGGTACAGGCTCTGCAGGCAGGGGTACCTAAAATTGACGCCAAGCTGATTCGTATCGCGGCGGAGGTGCTGAACATCTCAGTACCGAAAACCTATGCCAAAGGTACATACCTGTCCGACTTCTCCATCTCCGACACAAAGGAGATTGAGGAGGAGCTGCAGCCGGAGACAAAGAAGGAGACAGCAGAGGAGGAAATCGAGTATGTCAGCCGCACCTATGCCAATACCCGTGGCAGGCCCAAGAGCAAGCGCAGTCCCAGGGATATCCTAACCATCGTAACACCCGGCGGGAAGGCGGGCGAGGCTCTTGTTGCACTGAAGCTGGCGGGACTTTTGGAGGTGTTCCAATGTGATTAGTTTCTTCCCCACGCCCTATCCAAATGAGCTTTGGTACAGCGTGATTGCACGCTATCATAAGCAGTGTGGGACCTATTCCTGGCAGGCGACCATAGAGCACCTGTTTGATGGAGAGCAAAGGGTAAATGTCGGCAGCCTTTTCCCTAATGAGACCATCCACCGTATCATAGCACAGCTGCCGGACGGGTTTATGGATGCGGAGGATATCGCCATCAACCATACGCTTCTCCCATTTTTGATGCGCTTCCAGCCAACGGAAAAGAAGATGGGACACCTTCGGGAGTTTCTGGATGGACAGGATATGCAGCCCCGGTATCTGCGGGCGACACGGAAAATCAAGCCACGGTCTTTGCGCTACTGCCCCAAGTGCTGTCGGGAGGATATCAATACTTATGGGGAGGCCTACTGGCATCGGGAGCATCAGATAGGACTTATGCCGCTTTGCCCAAGACATCATTGCCGGCTCCGGGATGAGTTTATCCCCAACACAAGGCCTCTGGGCGCACAGTACCTTGCGCTGGATGGCAAGGAGCGGGAAAAGGCCGATTTCAGCAAGCTGCCCTACGAGTATGACTTGACCAAAACGCTGTATGTCTATCTCATCATGCCCTTTGAAAACAGCCCGGTAAAGGAATCGGATAATCTGGCAAGAGCCATGGAGAATGCCGGACTCCTCAGTGAGGACAGTATCCGGAAGCAGGCATTTGATACCGAGCGGCTGTATGCGGCGCTGAAAGAGAAGTTCGGACCGGAAATCGTCACACATTACTTCGGAGGCCATATTACAAAGGCCCATGCGCTTCGGCAGCGGCATTTCAATATCTACTCGGCGGAGGAATACGCGCTCCTGTCAGTCCTTCTTGGTCTGGGGCCGGGCATCATTTTCTCCGATGTCAAGGAGCCGCTGCGGTTGGAGGAGCAGATGAAGGAGATGGCGGCGTCCGGTATCCTGTGCAGTAAGGAGAGCGCGGCGCGGAAACTGGGCATTAAGGCAGACCGGCTCCTGCCATACGCCAGACGCTTTGGCATTGACCCGTTCTGGCAGCAGTCCGGCGTGGTCAAAGAAGACAGGGATAAGAAGACCTATGCGGTGACACTGAACCTATCGCCCAATGAGCTGCTGGAACTGGATGCTTTCATTGCCGACATGGGGATGGGTGCCTATTCACACGCATTACACTACTTCCTTGAGACGGGGATGGAAAACTGGAAGAAAAGCAATGGCAGATAAGAAAAAGGAAGCGGCCGTCCATGATGGCGGCCGCTTCATGCTGTCTATTACTTTTGCTTCATCTGCTGTTCGATTTTCCTTCTGTAATATCCCGTATAGATGAGCCAGCCAAGGGATAAAACGGAGGCTACCGCATACAAGGAGGTCCATCCCATGAAATAACGGAAGCCGTAGAAGGGGATGGAGGTGAAGATGCTGATGAATGCGGCAATGAATCCACCCTCACCCAACAGGCGCCAAACCAGTCCATTGATGGCAGAAATGGCGGAGAGCAGGCTGATGACAAAGGACGTTGTGACCAGTGGGCCGATGTGACGAGATACAACAGTAAAGACACCCCAGAAGATACAGTAGAGAATGGTGGTGATAAGTTCTCCGATATTGGCAGGCCCGCCTTCAAAGGCACCGCCTGTATTGATGCCCAGGCATGCAATCATGACGGCCAGAGCGATGATGATGCCGAAGATGGTCTTGCGTGCGTGGCGGAACATCTTTTTCCCATCCATCACTGGCACTGCTGCGGCAGTCTTGATATCTGCGCTCATGGAGGCTTGTAAGTTCCTGCAATCGGGGCAGGACTCCAGATGCTCTTTTACAAGGTCCGAAGATTGCTGGCTACAGGCGCCGTCTATATACAGAGGCAGCAAGTCACGAATGACGTTGCAGTCGATACGAGTCATTTCATTCCCTCCTTCAATTTTTCGGTTATCATGGCTTTGGCGCGATAGTAGGTCACCCGCGCCCAGCTGTCACTTTTACCGAACAGCTTGCTGATTTGGGTCAATGGCACATCGCCCAAGGCGTGGAGCATGAAGACCTCTTTATACGGTTCATCCAGCTCGTGCAGATATTGGAGTATCTGCTGTGCCGTCTCCTTATCCTCCAGGTCAGATGCTATATCATGGCCGGCGTCCAGCTGCGTCGCTGACTCCTCATAGGGGACTGTCCGTTTGCTTTTCTTCTGATGCTCATAGTAGAGATTCTTTGCGATTTGACAAAGCCAGACGGTTATCTTACTGTCGCCGCGGAACGACCCGATGTTCATGATGGCCCGGAACATGGTCTCTTGTGTCAGTTCCTCTGACAATCCTTCATCATGCGATACAGACAACAGGAAGAAGTAGACGGTCTTTCCGTATTCCCGGTACAGGGCATCAATGTCACCCACTATCTCACCTCCTTCGCTATTATGATTGCGGAGAATGGGAATCGTTACAGAAAATTTAATGAAAATATAGTATCATAAAAATACTCGCTTCTACGAAAAATTTTTTTCAGTTTCTGTGCAAGCATCAGCGGTTTTTTACGGGATA
>JAFQPT010000305.1 GCA_017411665.1 Oscillospiraceae bacterium
CGATGGCTTCCAGAGTGACCTTCAGGCCGTTGGTCTGCATATACTTCATAAACAGCAGTGCGTGGTCGCGTTCTTCCTGTGCCTGAATCATATAGTAATTTGCATAGCCGTCCAGATCCAGCTCGTCGTAGTAGTTGGCCATATCCAGATACAGATATGCGCTGTAGAATTCTTTATTGATCTGATCGTTGAGCAGAGCAGCGATTTTTTCGTTCATAGCGGGTCTCCTTTCCGAATTTATGAGAAGTATGTATTGTTAAGAGAAGGTTGGGGGCAGGGATGCTGCCCCCGATTCCGGTAGTGTTATATTGATCAGTCCCGTAACGGACGTGATTCCGATTTGTTGGTTTTATGCGGGGCTGAAAGCATCCTTGCCCAGACCGCACCAGGGACATACGAAATCTTCTGGTACGTTTTCCCAAGAGGTGCCGGGTGCAATGCCGTGGTCTTCAGCGCCAACGGCGGGGTCGTATTCATAACCGCATACGCAGATGTATTTTTCCATAATGTAGCCTCCAATCAATTATTGTTTATAGGATACCCACTTTTGCGTGGGATTAGAATTTTATTTTGGGTATTGAGCCGTATCGAATCGGGCGGCTGCGAAAGGATCACTGCTGAATCGTCGTACTCGAATTACCTGCCGAGGTACTCGGCTTACTTAAAATATCTCTTGAGCAAACCCTCGAGTGCTCTACCGTGGCGAGCTTCGTCGCGAGCCATTTCGTGTACGGTGTCGTGGATTGCGTCCAGACCGTTCTTCTTTGCGCAAGCTGCCAGAGCAACCTTGCCGTCGGTAGCGCCGTATTCGCATTCTACACGCCATGCCAGATTTGCCTTGGTGTCGTTCTTCATCATGGGTTCCAGTTCTTCGCCCAGCAGTTCAGCGAACTTTGCTGCGTGTTCAGCTTCTTCGTAAGCTGCCTTTTCCCAGTACAGGCCGATTTCGGGGTAGCCTTCGCGGTGAGCGATGCGAGCCATGCACAGGTACATGCCGACTTCGGAGCATTCGCCGTTGAAGTTTGCGAACAGCTGTTCACGGATGTATTCCTTATCTTCTGCGGAAATGTCGGGATTATTCTTTACAGTCTGCGCATAAACACCATATTCATGCTCAGCAGCCAGAGTCATGGGGCCGACAACTTCTTCGAACTTGTTTGCGGGAACCTTGCATACGGGGCACTTTTCGGGTGCTGCTTCACCTTCTGCGATGTAACCACATACGGTGCATTTCCATTTCTTCATAGTAAAATCCTCCTAAATTCTGTTTTATACAATAATATTTTTTTATTTTCTCTTTATGCACTCATGCACTGCTTGCACAAGCCGGTGAACTGTACGCCGTAAGGATCGATGCTTACCGCGTATTCCGCTTCGGTGTCACGGCACTGTGCGTCCAGTCCGTGCTCCAGCTCGATATCCACCACACATCCGCAGCCTCTGCACATCAGATGGGCGTGGGGGTGGTGGCAGGAATCGAAGCGTTCCTTGCCGTCCAGTGTGCCGACGACCACCGCATCGCCCTGTGCTACCATTTCCTTCAGATTGCGGTAGACTGTCGCAAGACTCAGGTCGGGGTATTCGGGCTTCAGCTGCTGGTACAGCCATTCTGCACTGGGATGCTCATGAGTGGCGGCCAGTGCGTTGTAGATGGCTTCTCTTTTTTTGCTGTATCGCTTTTGAACTGCCATTCATTTGCCTCCTTATTGATAATAATTATTGTTTACATCTAGAATATAGCATACGAAAAGCGGTTTGTAAAGAGGAAATTTTGATTTTTCGAAAAAATTTTGAGGAGAGAAGCGGAAGTTGTTGAAAAAAGAAGAATGCGTGATAGAATAGCAGAGCGAAAAGACAGCTTACATATTTATAAATAGAAAGACTGGTGTTTGCTTTGAACACGGAATTCAAACCGAATGCATTTCGCGGGATGGTCTGCACTCTGCTGGGGGGCTGCTTCTGGGGCTTCTCGGGAAACTGCGGACAATACCTGTTTAATATTCATAATGTAGACCCGCAGTGGCTGACGGTGGTGCGTATGATTACCGCAGGTCTCATCATCGTGATGATTACCCTTGTGCGCCGGCCCGATGCGGTGAAGGAATGCTTTACCACACCCAAGGACGCACTGACGCTCATTGCCTACGGGGTATTTGGTCTGCTGCTGAGCCAGTACACCTATCTGGAGGCGATCAATGCCACCAATGCAGGTACCGCTACGGTGCTGCAGTATATCGGGCCTGTTCTGGTCATGGTGCTGGTGTGCGTCACGGCAAAGCGTTTGCCGAAGCTCCATGAGGCCATCTCCATTGTGCTGGTGGTCATCGGCACGTTCCTGCTGGCAACCCACGGGAATATCCACACCATGGTCATCAATCCCGCAGGTCTGTTTTGGGGCTTGTTTGCGGCCTGCACGCTGGTGCTGTACACCATGCTGCCCAAGAAAATCGCTCCGAAATACGGTGCGTTCATGACTACGGGCTTCGGTACGCTCATCGGCGGCTTGACCTTTTTTGCGGTGATTCGCCCGTGGCCGATGCTGATACAGCTGCCTGTAACTGCATGGCTGGCTGTGGCGGGAATGATTTTCCTCGGCACTGTGGCAGCCTATCCCATGTATCTGCAGGGGGTCAACGATTTGGGCCCCGTGAAGGCCAGCATGCTGGCAAGCATTGAACCTGTCAGTGCGGCGGTCATCAGTGCGGTGTGGCTGGGCAGTGAATTTGCACCGCAGGATTTTGTGGGCTTTGCCTGCATTCTGGCAACGGTGTTCCTGCTGGCCAAACCCGACAAGGGGACAGATGCCCACGATGAGCAGACATGAGGCAAAATGCTGAAAAATCGGAAGGAAATTGCAGGAAAATCACGAAAAAAAGGAACCTTTTCCTTGAAATTGTGTCATATTGTGATAGAATAAAAATGTTACATTTTTATAGGACGGATTGGCTATGAAATACATAAAAAGAGTATTGAGTCTGGTTTTGGCGATGTGCACGGCAGCATCTCTGGTCATTACGGCTCATGCAGAAACAACCACACAGATTGCAATCGACGATTCCCGCTTTGAAGGCAAGACCTGGGAAGAAGTGGTTGCACAGTATATGGAAGAGCACGATTTGGTAGATACCAAGATTGCTCTGGGCTATAAGAATCTGGTCACCGGTGAAGAGCACTACATCAACGCCGATGAGTACAAGACTGCTGCCAGCTTGTACAAGGTTCCTCTGAACATGGTCTACACCGAACGCATCTCCAAGGGCGAAATGACCTTTGATGACAAGGTACGCGGTGTGGAATACTCCAGACTGATTGCAGGCTCCATCGTGCAGTCCAACAATGAATTCTCCGACTATCTGCGCAGCGGTCTGGGCGGCTACCCCACCTACCGCAGATACTTCTGCGAGTACATGGGCGAAAACGCTGACGAAGTAAGCTACAAGTTCTACGAGAACAACTACTTTACTCCCCGTCAGATGATTACCTGTCTGGATACCCTGTATCAGGGCGGCGATGCACGCTTCCCCAAGGTCATTGACTACATGAAGCAGGCTGAGCCCAACAACTACTTCAACGCATTCAGTCAGGACTATGTGGTGGCACATAAGTACGGCTATCTGGAAACCGGCAACACCCTGCAGATCAACGACTGCGCAATCGTGTACACCGATGACCCCATTGCCATTGTTATGTTCACCAACGGCATCAAGAGACCCTACACCTGTCTGGCAAACTACTGCACGCTGATGGCGGAGTACACCCAGTACCACACTGCCATCCGCATTGAAGAGGAAGAACGTCTGGCTGCGGAAGAAGCAGCCCGTCTGGCAGAGGAACAGGCCATTGCACAGCTGGACCAGCTGCAGCAGGAACGTGAAGAAGCGGCGGCCAAGTGGACTCTGGCAGGCATGCTGAATGATGCAGACATGCGTCTGGCACTGATTTTGTGCGCAGCGGTCGTGGTACTGTGCGCGCTGCTGGTGCTGATTGCGATGATTGCGGCCATCCGCAAGAAGGTGAAGTTCGTTTCCGCCATTGTGACCGTTGTGCTGTTCGGCACAGCGATGCTGGTTGCCATCATGGGCCCCAAGCTGGGGACCGTGGTCAATGCACCCACCGGCGATCCCCAGGAAACCGTTACTGCGTTCTTCGATGCACTCAGTGCAGGGGATTATGAAGCAGCCTACACCTATCTGGATTACTACAGCGGTCTGGGTCTGGAAAACGAACCCGAAGACGAGGTGACCCGTCAGGTATTCGATGCACTGAAGGCATCCTACTCCTACCGCCTGTACGGTGACTGCGTGCTGGACGGTCTGACCGCAAAGCAGCAGGTACTGCTGGACCATCTGGATGTTCAGCGCATGATGGAAAAGCTGGGCGACAAGACCCACCACAATCTGGAGATTATGGTGCAGAACAGCCCCACCAGCTCCATTTACGATGAAAACAATCAGTTCCGCCCCGAGGCAACTCAGAAGGCATACACTGCGGCTGTGAACGAGCTGCTGGAAAAGCCCGAGCTGTACCGCACCACCACCGGCATGGAACTGGTACTGGTTTACACCAGCGACGGCTGGCGTATTCAGGCGGATGACGCTCTGCTGCACGCACTGTGCGGCGGCACCGCATACTGATGAAAGGAGGAACTCCCGTGAACAATGTGAATCATCAGGAAACCGAACTGGACAGCATTCTCAAGGAAGCAGCCTCTTTTGATGACTTTGCTGAGACCCCTGTCAGTCAGGCACCCGAAAAGCCTCGTCAGACAGTGAAAAAGCCTGCGGAAAAGCCCGCAGTCAAGAAGCCTGCGGTGAAGAAGCCCGCAGCAAAGCCGGCTTCCGAAAAGCCCGAACGCGGCATCCCTCCCGAACAGAGAATTCTGGCAGGCATCAAGGCCAATGCAGCCAGAAAGGCAGAGGAAAAGCAGGCGATGGAAGAACAGCAGGCGATTGCGGCTCAGAGAGCTGCACTGGCAGCCAAGGACGGCACCGCACCTGCTGCCGAAACCGCTGCACCCGCACCTGCCAAGAAGGCCGCAATCAAAAAGCCTGTCATCAAGAAGCCTGCAGTGAAAAAGCCTGCAGCACCCGCACCGGTCGAACAGACGGTTGCTGCTGCGGAAGAACAGGCAAAGCAGCCTGCAGCACCTGCTGCGGTACCCGCTGCCGCGAAAGCAGCTGCCGAGCAGCCTCGCAAGACTCCCGCACCTAAGAAGGAGCTGAAGCTGCCTAAGCTGCCCAAAATCGAAAAGAAGGCAAAGGGCCCCAAGGCACCCAAGGAACCCAAGCCCATGCGCGACCTGCCCAAGAGCCTGACCGCTCTGCTGGTTGCGGTATCCATGGTCTGCATGCTGTGGGTGGGGCTGACTGTCCATCCCGATACCGGCACCGCAACTGCCGCAGCCGGCCGGAAGAATCTGGACATGGCAGAAAAGCTGAACATCTACATGAACAACGCATCTGCCGATGCGCTGTCCAATCTGACCTACATCAAGAAGCTGTACACCATTCCCGAAAGTGACGTTGTCGCACCCAAGCCTCAGGCACAGTTCGGCAGCACCTATGACCCTGCGGAAGTACAGGCAGTGGTGGAACAGGCAACCGAGCTGCTGGACGGTCAGACACTGGCATGGAACCCCGGTATCCAGTTCTGGGACGGCGAACCCATCCAGTACTACTACGATGAAACCATCCTTGCCATTACCTGGAAGGAAATCATCAATAACAACATGGTCACCTTCGGCGAGGTCAAGGTGGCACACGGCAGCCAGCTGCGCCGTGCTCTGGCAGGCAACAGCTACGGCTCTTCTGTGGAAGAATATCCCACCAACATGGCCTCCAACGTCAATGCGGTTCTGGCCATCAACGGCGACTTCTACAACTTCCGAGATCTGGGCATCACCGTATACCAGCGCGAAATGTACCGCCATGCACCTGCCAAGGTGGATACCGCGTACTTCACTGCTGACGGCGATATGATTTTCTCCAAGCGCGGTGAGCTGATGGGCGCAGACGAAGCAAAGCAGTTCATTGCGGACAACAACGTCATCTTCTCTGCTGCGTTCGGCCCTGTCATGGTAGAAAACGGGGAAAAGGTCACCAACACCAAGTACCCCATCGGCGAAATCGACAAGAAGTACTCCCGTGCATGTATCGGCCAGCGTGACGACCTGCACTACATCCTCATGACCGTCAACTACGAAGGTCCCTGCCAGTACACCTGTACTCTGGCACAGGCAACCGAGTACATTTTCTCCAAGGGCGTTGAAAAGGCATACGCACTGGATGGCGGTCAGACATCTTCCATGGTATTCAACGGCGAACTGGTCAACCGTGTTGACTGGGGCAACGAACGTACCATGTCCGACATTATCTACTTTGCATCCGCAGTTCCCGAAGGAGGTGCCGCCGAATGAACCAGATCGCAATTTGCGTAGGTAACGTGGTTATCTACTGGAGCTCCATTCTGATTTTCCTGGGTGTGGCCGCGACCTTCTCTCTGGCATACTCCCTGTACGTTGCAAACGGCGGCAAGCGCGCCGCTATGTGGGCAATGCTTCCCATCTCCATTCTGTTGGGCGTACTGCTCAGCCGCATCATCCACTGGTACTGCCATGCGGAACAGTATGCAGGCTTCTTCGGTGCAGTGACCGACTACGGTTCCGGCGACTACTGCCTGCCCGGTGCATTCTTCGGCGTTGTAATCGCAGTGCTGATTGTAAAACACCTGCGACTGACCGACAGTGCCGGCAAAATGTTTGATGCACTGGCTCCCGCAGCACCTCTGGGTGTTGCAATCATCCGTCTGAGTGCTCTGTTCAATGCATCCTGCCGCGGCAAGATTCAGGTACATACTCCCGCACTGCAGAGACTGCCTCTGGCATCTCCCGTTGCAACCGCAAACGGTGCAGTGGAATACCGTTTTGCAACCTTCTTTGCAGAGTTCATGGTGATGCTGGTGCTGTTCCTGATTGTGATGCGTCTGTTCAATAAGCGCCGCAGCTGGCCTACCAAGGGCAATGTGCCTGTACACGGCAATGTTGCACTGCTGTTCCTGGCATACTACGGCGCAACACAGGTCATTCTCGACTCCACCCGCTATGACTCCAGCTTCCTGCCCGCAAACGGCTTTGTGTCTCTGGTCATGATTCTGGGTGCGGTTTCTTTGCTGGGTGTGATGGTGTACTACACCGTCGTTTCCCTGCGCACCAACGGCTTTATGGTCAAGCACGCTGTGATGTGGGTATTGTTCCTGGCTGCTGCAGGCGGCGCAGGCTACATGGAATATCTGGTACAGCGCTACGGCAATATGTACCTGCCCGTTTATGCAGGTATGACCGCACTGCTGCTGATTATGTGCTTCATGGTGAGAACCATGTATCGCACTGTCTGCCTGACCAAGGAAGAAAAGCGGGCAAAAGAAGAAGCCGAGCAGATGAATCCCGGTTTGAAGGAAGAAGCTGCCGCAGCTGTATAATTGCAATGAAAAGCTCCTTTGCTTCTGCAAAGGAGCTTTCCTTTTGCGGAAAACCGTGGTAAAATAAACCATTACGCTGTTTTGGAGAAACTTATGTTTTTTGTAATGCTTGCAATTTGTGTGGCAGTGACCTTGCTCCTGCTGATTCTTACCATAAAACTGAAGAAAGTCCGCGGCCTGTTTGCGGTGCTGACCCTGCTTGCGCTGTTGCCCACAGCAGTCATCGGTGTTATCGTCGGGGGCTACGGCGACTATCTTAACTATCCCGGTGTGCCCGCGGAGGCAGTGACGGATTGGCGCGTGCCGGGGGACTTCGGTCTGGAATCCGAGGAAGTTTCCGAGGATACCCGCGCACTGGCGGCACTGCTGGAGGAGAGCTTTTCCGCAGAGCCCGTGGGCGAAGCACGGCTGCAGGAATTTTCCGCAGTGCAGACCGTTTCGGTGACTCATCTGGACACCGAGGGCTGGCTGGCGGCACTGGAGGCGGAAGCAGAAGTGCAGCTGCGCGAAATCATTCAGTCCAATGTCCGTGCGGCTGTATACACTGCTGATCGCACCGCCTATCTGGACGGCATTCCCGAGCAGGCATACGATGCGGCGTTTGCGGAACTGCTGGAGCGTGGCGAGGACTATCTGGTCACCGAAGAGCTGGATGTGACGCTGGGATGGACACCCTTCGGTTGGTTTGTGTTTATGGACGAAGGACTTGTAAATGCGGTGGAAGGCTTTGCGGTGGGTGAGGACGAGGAAATCACCCTGCAGGCGGGCATTGCGCTGCGTCTGGACGGAAAGCTGGAGGCAAAGCGCGGAGAGATTCTGGAAAACCTGCCCTTTATCGAAAAGGTGTTTACCATTGCACAGGACGCACTGGCAGCCCCTGTACCAGACCCCAACGGCTTTGGCTCCACCGATGACCCCAACGAAGTGCTGAAGGTCATTGAACAGGCCAAGGATTTGATTGGAGACCGCACCTTGAGCTGGAGTCCCGAAATCGAAATCAAGCCTGGCTCCATGATCAATTACTATTACGATGAGTCCATTCTGGTCATCCAGTGGAAGGAATTCCGCAACTGGAGTCTGGCCACCTTTGCGGAAGTGATTGTACGAGACGGCAGCCAGATTCGCCGTGTCTGGGCAGGAAATGAGTACCGCAGCTGGGATTGGGAGACTCCCACCCAGATGAGTCAGCGCACCAACGCAGTGCTGGGTATGAGCGGCGACTTCTATATGTTCCGAGCCATCGGCATTGTGGCTTATCAAGGTGAGGTATATCGCACCGACCCCAAGTCCCTGCACCACCTGTTTTTCACCAACAGCGGGGAAATGTTGCTGACCAAGTCCTATGAGGTCGCGGAAGAGGATGCTGTGGCATTCGTGAAGGAAAACGACGTCAACTTTTCTCTGGCCTTCGGCCCTGTGATCATTGAAAACGGGGAGAAGCTGCCGATGCCCAATTATCTGGTGGGTGAATTTTACGATGACTATCCCCGCGCAGCCATCGGGGAGGTTGACCCCCTGCATTTTATCGTCATGACCGTCGGCAAGGAAGGTCCCCGTGAAAACCAGACCGTCACCCTGCCCGAAGCCCAGCAGTACATTCTGGAAAAGGGCGTACATAAGGCTTATTCTCTGGACGGCGGCAAAACGGCCAACATGACCTTCAACGGCGAGCTGACCAACGATCCCCGTTACAGAGAAGAACGCACCATGAGTGATATGTTCTATTTTGCTTCCGCAATTCCCGAGGAAGAGCGTTAAAACGGGGAGATTTCCCGCTATCCGACGGCAAAGCGAGACAAAACTATGGTAAAAATAACCAAAAACGACGATTGTTTTTTGGGAAGCGAATTTTTGAGAAAACGCGAAATGTGACTGTTTTTGTGACTTGACTGTGTTATAGTAGAATCAGAAAAAGAAGCAGGATAGGAAGGGAGGTGCATTTTCTCGTGTATGAAAGAATCCGTAACGACGCAGGCAGAACCACGATGATCTGCGTAGACAGTTACGAAAACGGTGTTCCCAAGGGGCGCTTTTATAACTACGGACGGCCTGACGAAGGGCAGAAGTTCAGCAGTTTGATGCAGCTGATTGTGAGCATGGAACAGATTCTGGACTCTGCGAATTATCCTCAGTCCTTCACTGCAGTGAGAACCTTTGCGGTTCCCTCCGAACCGAAGACGGCGGAGCTTGTGGATGCGCAAAATCGAAAAGGTGCCCTTGCTACGTTTGTTGTAAAGGTGCTGTTCCGACAGCATACCAGCTGGCAGGGTTCTGTTTCCTGGCAGGAAGCGAAAAGCGAAATGCCGTTCCGCAGTGTGCTGGAACTGATTCTGCTGATGGAAAGTGCCCTCAGCAGTGCAGAGAAATCCGAATAACCGTTAAAAAAACGAGGTCAAGTGACCTCGTTTTTTTATTTGCCTTGGGAAAACTCCACGGTGCGAAAAATCGGAATTTGAAGAGTTGGTAAACTGCCGCAACCTTGCCTCCCCTTGCGAAGGGCGCCCCTTGTGGGTGTGCAGAGCTGAGGGGGACCGCTTGCGGTGGAGAGGTCGAAAAACATGCGGAAACGTTTGTAAAATCGAC
>JAFQPT010000306.1 GCA_017411665.1 Oscillospiraceae bacterium
GCCGCCTGTACCGTATCGGTATCGGTGGCATACAGGCCCATAATCCGATTGGGAATCACCACCCCCACCAGCATAAATACCGCCGCCATGGCAGCTGCCAGCAGCAGATTCACCCAAAAGCTTCGGCGAATCTCCCGATGGTTCCTTTGTCCGAGATATTGCGAAATCATGATGCCCGCCACAGTACCCACTGCCGACACCATAAACGTATACATGGATGAAAATCTGGCTGCGAGACCTACCCCTGCCACACTGACACTGCCCAGCTGACCGATCATAATCTGGTCAACAATGCTGAAGGACGCCTGCAGCATGGACTGCAGCGCAATGGGCACGGCAAATCCGCATACCATACGAAAGAATGAACGATTGGAAGGCATATTGTTTCCTCCTGTTATTATCGCCTGTATTGTAGTCCTGCACGCAGAAAAAAGCAAAGGGCAATGCTGTACAAAAAACATCTCCCGAAGCCTTGCGGTTTCGGGAGATGAGTCATTTGTTATTTACACAGCCATGCAAACAGGTTGTTGCCGTCGTGAGACTGGGTCGCAATCAGATAGGGCGAGAACCAGACATCGTCTACGTCGTACTTTTCGCAGAACTTGCTGATGCTCATAGTGCCGTACTTGCGGTAGTCCATGACATATACCTTGTGATAACTCTGTGTCAGGAAGGGCGCCAGCGCATTGCCGTAGGAATCCTTGACCAGCAGGCAGGTGCTGCCGTCGGTAATGGATTCGTTGGTCAGCTCCATCAGACGGTAGTCACTGCCGAGGAAGGTCAGATACTTGGAGTAGACCTTTGCATCGGAGATATCCCGCAGGAGCTTGCCTTCCTGAGTATTGGTTTCATAGTGAATCAGTGCATCCACTTCCATGGGAGGCTTATAGGCAATCAGCGTATCGGTCTTGAGCTTGTTGGGGTACTTGACCTTTCCGTAGTGGCTGCCGATGAACTCGCCCTTATCCCATTCCTCGAATTCTTCCAGAGGCATCGGCTCCTTGCCGATGGCAAAACAGGTGGCTTCGTAGGCATAGTATGCGCCCAGTGCCGTCCAGTGGTGGTCGGTACGGAAGTATACATACTCGTCATTATGTTCCAGCAGTGCGGATACGGTGTCCACACCGATGACATTGTCGTTCAGCGCATCATGCATATAGGCAAGGGTCGCTGCCTGATCGGCACTGTTGAGCTTTTTGAGGTACTGCTCCTCAACCAGAATCCCGATTGCGGTAGGCGCAGGGCAGCTGATCAGACGGACACCCTTTTCCGCCAGCTTATCCCCCAGTCTGTTCATGCTCTGCGTATACAGCTCGCTGCACTGCTCGGAGAAGCCCAGACGGTTGAAGGCGCTGTCGCCAATCTGAATAACACCGCTCATGTAAATTTCCGCATCGTCACCTGCGTCAACACCGCCCCACTGCTCGGGTATGGGCTCGGGTGTGGCAGTGACTTCCATTTCCTCCAAAACACCGGAGGATTCCGATTCCACAGGGTTCAGCAGCTCGTCCACAAAGTCCCCCTCTGCAATGGAAATTTCGGAATAACCGTGCAGAGACTCGGTGCGCTTTGCCACATTCAGCCATGTTTCACGGCCCGGGAAGGTATCGGAAAACCACAGGGTGATTTCGTCAAAGTACTCCCCGCTCAGCAGCGTCTCCACAGAAAAGGCAGGGAATTCGGTCAGCTCGCGCTTTTCGCTTTCGGACACGGTGGGTCGCAGAGGAATGATAAAGGACACCACAGTCAGCAGCGCCAGCACCATCAGAAACGGCAGCACAAGTCTCAGTCCGTGAGGATACTGCTCCTGCTGTACGGGAGCTTCGCTTTCATGTTTCATATCAGACATAGGTCACCTCAGAACTGGAAGTAAATAAAGGGATTGTAGCTGTCGCCCACCAGTGCAGCGGTGGACAGCAGCAGGAAGAGCACAGGCAGCACGGAGTAGTAAGCAATGTCCCACACCTTCGCCAGTCTGCCGTGGCTGTAGGCATAGGTCTGCATACGGCTGCACAGCACCTTCACAGCGGGCGTGCAGGCAAGGACGGCAGCTGCCAGCAGGAACATATTTGCCTGCAAATCCAGCTGCAGGAACCAGTCGGAAAATACGTTGCCGTATACACCGAACAGGCTGCCGAACAGGGTCACAACCAGAGACAGGTCACTGTAGCAGAAGATGACCCAGCCCAGCATGGCTACCAGAATCAAGTAGATGTTGGAGATGACCGGCAGCTTTTCCAGAATTTCCTTCAGGAAGAAGCGTTCAATCATCAAAAATACGAAGAACCACAGACCCCACAGCAGGAAGTTCCAGCTTGCACCGTGCCAGATGCCCGTCAGAGACCAGACCACAAATGCATTCACCAGACCGCGGAAGAAGCCCTTTCGGTTGCCGCCCAGAGGGATGTATACATAGTCACGGAAGAAAGTGCCCAGACTGATGTGCCAGCGGCGCCAGAATTCGGTGACGCTGCGGGAAATATAGGGATAATCGAAGTTTTCCAGATAGTGCAGACCGATCATGCGGCCCATACCGATGGCCATATCGGAGTAGGCGGAGAAGTCCAGATAAATCTGCATGCCGTAAGCAAACAGACCCACCCATGCCCCCAGCACAGGCAGTCCGCTGATGGTCGCGGCGCTTGCTGCCACGTCCGTCATTGCCGTTTCCGACAGAATGAGGGATTCCGCCAGCGCACCGCAGGGATTTGCCAGCAGTACCTTTTTCGCCAGACCGAAACTGAAGCGGGACACGCCCTCTGCCCATTCACCCTTGCGCAGCTGCCCGCCAAACAGTTCCTCGTCGATGGTCTTATAGCGAACGATGGGCCCTGCCACACACTGATGGAACAAGGATGCGTACAGCAGCACATTCCAGTAGCTTTTCTGTACATCCGCATCCCCGCGGTATACGTCCACCACATAGGTCAGCAGCTGGAAGGTGTAGAAGGAAATGCCGATGGGCAGCAGAATATTTTGCACAAACTCGGGTACGTCCCCGAAGATGGAGCAAATGAGAGAGGCATACTTGAAGTAGCCGATGAGCCCGATGTCAATGACCGCAGCCGCGCCCACCCAAAGCCGTTTCTTGGTAAGGGTCTCCGCCTTGTCCACACCCAAAGCACACAGCCAAGAGGTGAAGGACATAAACAGCAGCAGAATCACGTATTTGGGCTCACCCCATGCATAAAAGATGAGGGAAAAAATCAGCAGGACAATGTTCTGCGCCTTTTGGGTACGGCAAAGAGAATATGCCAAAAGCGATATAGAAAAGAAGCCATATAGGAATATGAGACTGGAAAATACCATGTTATTCTCTCCAAAAAATAGTAAATACAGAGTTTATTATAGACCTCAACAGAACGGAATACAAGGAATTTCAACAAAAAATAACACCCTCGTGTTTTATACAGAGGGTGTTAAAATCATTATTCTTCTTTCAAATCTTCTAACGCAGAACGAACAGCCGCAATCACAAACGCAGAAAAGGTGCATTCCGTCCCAC